>DPWT01000038.1 GCA_003527555.1 Verrucomicrobiales bacterium
GAGTCTAATGTATCCGGTGAGTGAGCGGGAAAAAATGGTGCAGGCGTTGAAGTTGCACCGTGAACCGATCGACAAGATTCCGCTGTATGTGAATGTGCTGGTGATCAAGAGGGATAAAGAGGTCGCTATTTTTGATGCCGGTTTTGGTGGTGTGCCGAATAACCGGAAGGGATGGCTGTCAGAGGCGATGAAAAAAATCGGCATCAAGCCTGAGCAGATCACGATTTCGTTTCTTAGTCATTGTCATGTGGATCATATCGAGGGTTTTGTGGCCGATGGAAAGCCCGCGTTTCCCAATGCAGCATTGCACATCACGCCTGAGGAGTTTGCGTTCTGGCGTGCGAAGGAGCCAGACTTTTCACTCACGAAACGAAATCCAAAGAGCATTCCTAGCATGGTGAAAATGGCGAAGAGGAATCTAGAAATTTTGAACCCACAGAAAGTTTTGACCAAGGTCGGAAGTGAATTGTTAGGTGGTGCGGTGACTGTGGAGGATGGATTTGGTCATACTCCTGGGCATGCAATTTACCGAATCAAGTCGGGTGCTGAGGAACTTCTTCACATTGTTGATCTTGCGCATCATCATTTGTTGATGTTTCAGAATCCGAACTGGGCAATTGGGCTAGATAACATTCCGAAGCGTGCGGTGCAGACCCGCAAGCGTGTCTTTGCCCAAGCCGCCTCTGAGCGGACTCGCTGTTATGGGTTTCATCTGCCGTATCCTGGTTTAGGTGTGGTTACTGGCAATGAGAAATCTTATCAATGGAAACCTGAACGCCTAGAATGGTAAGCTGTGAATATCCTACTTGCACCAGATAAGTTTAAAGGCACTTTCACTGCTGAGGAGATATGTGCGATCATATCGCGTGGTCTTCGTGAAGCACTTCCCAATGCTAGTATTGATACCTGCCCTATCGCTGACGGTGGCGATGGGTTTGCTGAGATTTTACGACAGAGTCTCAACGGAGAGTGGGTGGATTGTGCTGCCCATGATGCTATTGGTAGATCTGTCACCGCGCGTTACGCGCTCTGTGGTGATGTTGCAGTGATGGAAATGTCTGAGGCATCAGGGATAAGGCTGATTCCTGAACAACTGCGTGATGTCTGGAACTCGAGCACTTTTGGAACTGGTGAGATGATGCGACATGCTATCGAGAAATCGCAAGTGAAACGGATTATCATGGGTATAGGTGGGAGTGCCACCAACGATGCTGGATGCGGTATGGCTGCTGCGCTCGGTGTTAAATTTTACGATGAAAAAGGTGAAGTATTAGAACCCACACCACGCAATCTTACAAATTGTCGAAGTATCGATATATCTGACTGTATCGACTTGCCCGAAATTCTCGTTGCATGCGATGTGGAAAATCCTTTGTTAGGAGAAGATGGTGCTACACGCGTCTATGGTCCGCAAAAAGGTGTTGGTGAACATGATATGATTCCCATGGAGGATTGTTTTAACCAGCTGATCGACATGACTGGTGGGCAAAAAGAGGCTGAGACACCTGGTGCTGGAGCTGCTGGAGGGTTGGGGTTTGGTTTGCTGACATATTGCGGTGCGGATTTACTTTCAGGATTTGATCTGGTTGCTAGCGAGACTGACCTGTTAGGAAAAATAAGGTCTGCTGATGTGGTTATCACAGGTGAAGGTATGCTTGACGCACAGACATTGCATGGCAAGGGACCCGCGGGGGTGGCGGCGATGGCACGTTCAGAGGCCAAAAAGATTATAGCGATAGCCGGAGTGATTGAGCCCGTGGCGCGACAATTATTTGATCAGACCTACGCTCTGCATGACGAGACGAGAACGCTTGATGAAACCATTCGTCGGGGAGAGGAACTGCTGGTGACTTGTGTTAAGAAACTAGCGAGTGAGCTTTGAGGTATGGCAAGATTGGGATAATTATTTCCCAAAATCTTTAGCTGTGAATGGCTCCTTACGATTATTCAGATCGCTACGAACTTTGGCGACCTCTTCCTTGGTTATGTCTCCCAGCTGATTATTCCAGCTGTTTCGTGTGAAGTTCAGTACATCGGCGATCTGCTGATCTTTGAGGTTTTCTTGTGCTGGCATTGCCCCGTTGTAACCTTTGTCTAACACTTTGATGGGGCCGACGAGCCCCTTGAGGACTACTTTAATCGAGTCGGTGCGGTTTCGGCTGAGCCAATCGGATTTGTTTAAGGGAGGGAAGGTCTTTTCTACACCCTCGCCATCGGCTTGGTGGCATGCGATACAGGTCGCTGATTTGTAGATTTCAGCTCCCCGTTTGGCGCTTGCTGATAGTGGGTGAGTGCGCTTTTTTTCTTTTGTTATTGATGGCATCATGTCGTGTTTTGCTAGGGCCACGGTGACTGCCTGAGTGAGATGCTTGTCCTTTAGGAGTTCGTTGACATTTTTCTTAAGTGCGCTGAGGATTTCTGATGATTTAGGAGATAGTGCGATTTTAACCAATGCGGCGTGTTGGCCATCTGGTGTGAGTGTGCTGATTTGATTTATCAGCATATTGGCTGTGTTTTGGGTAGAGGGTAGCGAATGAATGATAGCGAGTTGTATGCCTGGCGATTGGCTTCTGATTTGCATGCGAGCAATCTCAGCGAATTTCTCTGCGGATGTCATGTTGGCTAAGAGGTGTAGTGCGTGAATG
Source organism: Verrucomicrobiales bacterium (assembly GCA_003527555.1). GTDB lineage: Bacteria > Verrucomicrobiota > Verrucomicrobiia > Verrucomicrobiales > Akkermansiaceae > Oceaniferula. The sequence goes on from DPWT01000038.1 coordinate 2,646, forward strand.
GATGCTACAGTCTCATTCTGAGCGGCGCTGATGAGTGCGTTCACGGCTTGCTTGCCATCTTGTTCCAGAATGACTCTCTGTGCCGTTAGCCTCCAGAAAAGATTGGAATGGGATAGTGCAGCGACACGCTCGGTTAAAGATCCCAGCTTGGGTGCGGGAATTGGGTTACTATTTTTTGGTAATATACGAAAAATACGTCCGTGTTTGCGGTCGCGGTGCTTGGTGAGGTAGGCATTTCCTTTTCCTTTTTTCTGATTTGGGCCGTAGACGTTGTGTTGGATAATCGGGTTATACCAGTCGGCAATATAAACAGCACCGTCGGGACCAACTTCTGCGGCGACTGGGGATGACCATGAGTCGGCGCTGGCAAAAATGTTATTTTGATAGTTGGTAGTTTTAAATCCTGCTCCATGGCGTTCAAGGCGTGGAGCCGAGACGATCTTGCAGGTTGGTGCGCATATGAGGACGCGTTGATTGTGCCAGTCTTTGGGGAACAATTGTGCGGTATAGACGCTGTGTCCTGCACCAGCGGTGATGCCGCCCCGGACGTCTACCTGCAGGGTGTCAAAGGTGATGGGTGCAATTTTATCTCCTGAGTCGGAACGTGGAGTTCGTCGTGGTTTAATGCCAGATCCTTGGTAGGCGGCGAGCGGAATATCTAGCCACCATGATGGGTTATTGTTAGCCGTTGATCCCATAACGCGTCCCTCTTCGGTGAATCCAAGGCCCCAGGTGTTGTTGGTCGTATTTTGTAGAATTTCAACAGCAGAGCCGTCGGGTTTGAAGCGGAATACGCCTTGTCGGGATTTATGTTGTTTATTGCCAATTTTGATATCGAGACCTGAGTAGCCGACGGTCGCGTAGATCCAGTTATCGAATCCGTAACGCAGGTTTGAAGTGCAGGCGTGAGTGTCCCAGATTTTGAGTCCCTTGAAGAGTACCTTGCGTGTGTCGGATTTTCCGTCGCCATTGGTATCGGAGAGGTAGACCATTTCCTCACCATCTGTTGCGATGCAACCGTCGCGATACGGCAGGGCTGATGTGCAGATGGTCAGTCCGGATGCAAAGGTGGTGACTTTATCCGCTTTGCCATCGTTGTTGGTATCCTCGAGAACCTTAATTTTGTCCTGTCCCGGTTTGTTGGTGACGCTGTTGTTCGGGTAATCGTAAGCCTCGACAGCCCACATCCTTCCTTTCTCGTCCCAGTTGATTGAGATCGGGTTGATGATGTCGGGTTCAGATGCAAAAAGCTGAAGATCATAACCGACAGGAACCTGTGTTAGCTTGATTGATTCAGAGACCGGCAGTGGGTTCTGAAGGTGTGTATGCGGGATGCGGCGGTCGAGTGGCTTGCCCCAGCTTTTGGCATGGATGATCGAAACGTTGGATTTAAAGTAGCTCAGCTTGGGGAGGTTGAGGTTTTTGACCAGTTGAGTCTTCTCGTTTCCGACCGTCCACATGGTGGCGCGATAAATGAGGTCTTGGTATTCGGCTAGCTCCCAGCAGCGTTCGTCGTGTCCGCTAGCGGTGTAGAAGATACGCCCCTTGCCGTTGGTTCGCACCCAGGTCCATGGTTCCTCCTCGCGTACTTGCAGTAGGACCCGGTCTTGGTTGTGCTTCTGGTGCACGTAAGTTTCATCCCAGCATTCGAAGCCTTTGTATCCTTTCATGATGGGATGATCCGGTTTAACGGTTTTCACTCGGAAAACACCTTTGCCATGTGACTTGAATTGGGCGCCGAGTAGTTTAATGTATGCATCCGAGTTCCGGAAACAGCCGCAGGCTGAGTGCAGGAAGACACACGCGCCGCCATTCTTTGAGTATTGCAGCAATGCAGTCTCCTGATTTTTCTGAATTGCCTCATGGTTTCCATAAACCATAAGGGCATCATACTTAGCTAGATTGCCTTTAGTGAGTGCTGACGGCTGATTAGCGTAGGTGAGGTTGATTCCGCGTGGTCCCAAAGCACGCCGAATTGTTGTGAATCGTTCCAGCGGGCGGTGTGAGCTGTTTGGGCTCCCGAGAAAAAGAACTTCTAGGCGACGGGCATCGGTTGTCTTTTGTTCTGCGGACAAGGATGGATGAATCAAGACCGTCACAAAGATGAAAAGAAGGTTGCGTAAATCGGTCAGTGGTTTGTTCATGAGATGTTATTTGTTTATGTAATTCTTAATTACCCATGATCTTTGTACGATATTACCGTAAAGCAAGGGTGTGTGGATTGAGGTGGGGTTTATGTGGATCATGCCTAAGCAATAAAAGCTGTTTGGTATATCCTGTATTTTGAAGGTGGGAGTTTGAAGTGTTTTTTGAAAGCGGTGGAGAATACAACGGGATTTTTGTAGCCCACATCGTAGGCAATGGCTTCGATTTTATAGTCTGTGGTTGTTAGCATTGCTGCAGCTCTCTGCATCCTTAACCAGCGGACATGTTCAAGGGGACTTCTGCTATGTTCAGCTCTGCATAAGCGTCTGAGATGCTCGGTGCTGAGAGATGCGATAGAGGCCATGCTGTCGAGCGACCATGGATGCGAAAGATCGCGTTCGATGCATGTCCAGAGTTTCCATAGTCTGTCATCGTAGCGGAATGGAGTGACAAACTCACGCACATAAGTGTGGATCAGTTGTGCCCATTGTTCGATGATTGCGTGGCGGTGCCCTTGTTCGGATTCGGCAAGTAGCCCGCGCATGGCGGCATGGAATTGATCGGAGCCAAAGTTTGATAAAATTGGTTGGGAGGATTTTATCAGCGGAATTTGTAGTTCGGGGTGTCGGTAGCGAACCCAACAGAAATCCCATGGTTGATTTTCTTTCGCGCAATGAAAGGCATTAGTCGCGTAAGCGGGTAAGAGGCATGCCTCGCCCTCACCGCATTGGTGCCATCTTCCATTGATTAGAATACGGCCGGCGCCAGCTAGGGTGACGATAAAGAACGCTCCTTCCTGAAACGTGCGAACGACCTCATAAGGATACTGGGCCTTCATGATACCTGCATGCAGGATCTGGTAGTGACCAAGTGCGGCGCATACGGGCTGGTGATCAAGCCAGTCGCGCTCGTCATTTTCGTTGGCCCTGACGCAGCGTAGTTTAGTTTTCTCGCCAAAGATGTGTTTCTCTGTAAGCGGTTTACCTATTGTTTTAAGGGGTTGCATGGAATTTACGACACTAGAGAGTAACACTGATGTGGATTTGGAAAAGGTGAAAGTGTGATTGTATATACGGTAAAATCTCTACCATGATATGGAAAGCAGATAGGGTTCGAACCGAAAACAACACAACGTCATTTATGCCAAATCCATGGACAGGTAAGGGGAATCCCTACACACGAGAAGAGGTCATTGAGCGTCTCCACGAGACCTTGCGCAATAACGAATCGATTATCGCTGCTGGAGCGGGAACAGGCATAAGTGCCAAGTTTATTGAAAAGGGTGGAGCTGATCTGGTGATTATCTACAACTCGGGGCGATACCGAATGTCTGGTCATGGCTCGACCTGCGGGCTTATGTCTTACGGAGATGCGAATGCGATTGCCATGGAGATCGGTGAGTATGAGGTGTTACCAGTTGTTAAAGAAATCCCTGTAATCTGCGGTGTGCATGCCACAGATCCGCGCCGCCGCATGTGGCACTGGCTACTCCAGGTAAAGGAGATGGGATTCTCTGGAGTAAATAATTTTCCAACTCACACACTGGTGGATGGGCACTTTGGTCAGACCCTGGAAGAGACCGGGATGAGCGTAAAAAAAGAATATGAAATGATTGCGCTCGCTCGCAAAATGAATTTGTTCACTACTGTTTACGTCACAAGCCCTGAGCAGGCGGTTGAAATGGCAAAGGCGGGAGCGGATTCGATCATCGCGCATTCGGGGACGACTATCGGAGGCTCTATCGGTGTAACCGATGCTGTGTGCACGATGGACGATGCAGTGAAACTGACTCAGGATATTATTGATGCAGCATGCACGGTAAGAAATGACATCATCTTCCTAACTCATGGCGGGCCGATCTGTACTCCTTCCGACGCCGCTTACGTGAATGAGCGAACAGATGCGGTTGGTTTTGTCGGAGCCTCCAGCTTGGAGCGTTTGGCCGTGGAAGATTCCCTGACTGATCTTACTGCGAAATTTAAGAAAATACCTGTCGCCAGAAAGTAGCGGATTACCTAAACTTCGATATGTTTATCACCCACGACGATATTCTCGAGGACGCTGTGCCAATGGGTCTCAACGAGTTTTTTTCGCATCATGCTGAGCCTCACACGGTGCCAGCTAAGGATGTGGTCCTCATCCGTGCAACCATTGAATCTGGCCAAGGCCATGGGTTTCATTACCACGATGAACGAGAAGAGTTTCTCTACATTTTGGAGGGTGAGGTTGAGCAATGGGTGGGTGAGGAAAAGAAAAACCTCGGTGCGGGTGACGTCGTGTTTGTTCCTCCGGGGGTGGTGCATGCTACTTACAATGTGGGTGCGGGTGAGGTTAGACTTTTGGCGATTTTTGGAAACCTGCAGTCTGAAGCTGAATTGGCAGTTGATGTATCTCAGCAAGAGCCATGGTGCTCAATACGCTGAGTGACACAGATATTTTGATGGTAATCCAAGTTAGGATAACTAGGGTTTGCACATGATGAAAATAAAACCAAACTGGGCAATAGCTCTCATTTGTGGATCAGGCTTCATGGTGACCTCCCATGTAATTGCAGATCCTGCCCAGACAATTGTCGATGATCCATCTGGTTCTGCACCCACTGAGGTTGAGGTTAAATCAGCAAAGGACCAGATTGTGGCTGCTACTCGTGCTTTTGATCAGCAAGCCAAAGGCTTTATGAAAAAAGTCCGAGCACTGAAGGATCGTAAAAAAATGATGGAGATGTATCGTAATGAGCGGCCTTCGCCTGCCGATGCCATCACCTTGATTCTTAAGCTGGCGAAGGAAAGTCCCAAGGCGGAGGGAGTCGAAAAAGGCCTCACTTGGGGCATCCAGAGAGCCAATCCAGATCAACTCAAGGAAATCGGTGCTATCCTACTCGCGCATCATAAGGATAGCAGCTCGCTCGGCATTCTTGCCATGAGCTACGGCCGCATGAGACAAGGTGGCGAGGCCGAGTTAAAAGAAATTATCAATAACGCTCGGGATGAAAAAGTCCGCCACGGTGCGACTTACTATCTTGCCTCAAAGCTTGTTAAGAGCGAGGCAACCAAAGCAGAGGGTCTTGCTTTGATGAAGAAACTCGCGGCAACTCCAGGGATTGATCAGAGCAACCCACAGATGCTCGCCCAGGCGAAAGGGCAAATCAATGTGATTGAGAACCTATCGATTGGCTGCACAGCACCGGATATCGTTGGTAAAGACCACGATGGGAAAGAATTTAAGCTCAGCGACTACCGAGGTAAGGCTGTGTTGGTCGATTTCTGGGGTATCTGGTGAGGCCCTTGTAAAGCCATGCTTCCTCATGAGCGGTCGCTCGTGAAGAAGTTGGAAGGTCGGCCTTTTGCGATTGTTGGTGTCAATAGCGATAAACCAGAACGACTCAAGGAATTGGTTGCCGACGGCACCACAACCTGGCGTAATTTTACCAACGAACAAGAATTCGGAAAAATCTCCACTGCGTGGGGAGTCCGTGGCTGGCCGACCCTCTACTTGATCGACCACAATGGCGTGATCAAACACAAAGGGCTACGTGGCGATGCCATGGAGAAGGCCATCATGGAAATGGTCGTCGAAGCTGAAAAGGCGCAAAAGTAAATGCACAATTAACGAATCATCAAAAAGCCACGGAGTGAAATGCTTCGTGGTTTTTTTATTCGTGATTGTCTTGAATGAGCTTGCCGAGGTGTTTTCTCTCGACCCAGCCTTCCTCTTTTTCCGCGGTGGTGATGTGGGCCCATGGGCCGCGCTGGGCGATGACTCTAACTAAACTTGCTGGTGCAAGTTCGAGAGTTGAATCGACGGTACTGCGGTGGGCTTCATCGTAGAGGGGAGTCCTGGTGATGATGACAGCCTGTTGTTCGGGCGGAGCAAGCGAATGGTAGCCATCGGGGTGGAAAGCGATGGCGAATACTGCGGCGGAGGCGATGACGCAGGAGAGGCACATGGTGATGATGGTGACAGTGAGAACTTTTTTGTTTTTCAGAAACAGAATCATAGCGAGAGTCGCTAGCACGATGGCCCAGCCGCAGGCGTAGAGGGTGTTGTAGTAAGTGTTTGAACTTGCTGCCGTGAGATGCCTCTGCCAAGGGAACTGTCTAGGAACGTTGGCATTTTGGCTGATTTCAGTGAAGCGCAGATTCTGGCGTGCTTTTTGGTGGGTGGTGTCGGCGAGTAAAGCCCGGCGCCAAGCCAGTGTGGCGAGGCCATGTTGGTCGAGCCGATGGTGGCAGTTGCCGATATTGTAGAGGATATCTGCAGGAGTTTTGTTCGGATTGGGATATTCCTGTTGGTAAAGATTAATGGCCTGCTGGTAGCTGCCTGATTTCCAAGCGTCACGCGCGGTATTGTATGATGAATTTGGATTAGTGAATCGTGAATGCTTCTTCTCTGCGGAAGAAATGTTTGGGCTAAATGAAATGATTAAGAGGATGATAAGCAGATGGGTGCTGCGTTTGAGTAAATCGATGATGATTTTTTTCCGTTCAGTGGATATTTCTTTGATCGGAGTGCCCCCGGGAACAAAACAGAGTTTGTCACGCTCGGAGATGATTTCTTGGAGTTGTGTTTGTCCTGCACCACCGAGTTGCCACTGGTCGATGATGCGCCCTGCACGTCGATAGAACGTGCGGGTGTCGGTGGCTTCACGGAGTTTATTGAGAGCGAGTTTTTTTTCTCCTGCGTCTGGGTTCAGTCGATAGTTTCTTTGTTGGCGTTTGCGTATTGCGATGCCGATGATGAGTAATGCGATGGCCACTGGCGCAAGGTGCCAGAGTTTTGAAGTTTGGGTGTTGAGTATTGCGTGTTGCGGATCTGGTTTGTCGATGAACCCGAGGATATCCTGCATCCTCTCGGGCGGAGTGTTTCGATCTGGAGTGGTCAGTGTGCTGTCCGTGTTAGTGCTGCTTTTGGCAACAGCGGTGATGCTGACCGGGATAGGTGGTGTTTTGAGGGTGTGGTATTTTTTATCGCTGGGATCGAAGTAGCTAAGAACGTAGGAGGGGATTGATGATAGCGAGCTGCTGCCAGGCCTGAGGAGCTGGCGAAAGGTGACTCTGCCAGTGGTGAAACGCCGCTCCTCACCGCGGGTGACTTTTGAGGTATCGATGATTTTCCAGGTGTCATCGTCAAGCACCGGTGGCTTGATAGACATAAGATTACCTGTGCCATAGATGTGTAGTATATTCTCGGTAGATTGCCCTTCCTCGAGACTAGTTTTTTGGCATTGTGCAAGGATCTGAAATTTTCCTATGGCACCGTTAAAATTGGGTGGAGCGTCAGCTGGTAAAGGGAGGATATTAAAATTAATCGCGGGAAGTGTCAAATAGATGGATTTTTCCTTAAAAACAGAGCCGCGCCGTGGGTCGATGATGCGTTCGCGGACAATCTGTCGAAGTTTGGCTGGGCCGAGAGATGCCTTACCCGGAGTGATACCACTGAGCGTAGTAGTGTAGCGTGTGATTTGATGTGATTCGCCATCAATTATAGTCGTCGGTGGTGACCGGCGATTAGGTAGGGAAAACCGCCAGGCCAGGCAGTTTTCTTTTTTGGGGTCAGGCAGTCCAAAACTTGCGGTGCGAAGCCGTTCTGGGGAGTAGATTTTAAGAGTAACTGGGCACACTTCACCTTGATAAAGAGTTGTTTTCGCAGGGAACCAACCAATTTTCAAATTGTAATTACTGACCCCTGTTGGAATCGATTTGAGAGAAGAAATAGGATGTATTTGAAAAACAAGAGGTTTTGTTAGGAGTCGTTTGCCGCCTGAAATAACCTCGATGGATGGGATGGTGTATTTTCCCGGATTGGGAGCGCTGACTCGATAAATAAATGCCTGAGTTAGATTTTGATTTGTATCTAGTCGGGTGATGGCTTGGGCGAAATTGATTGCCACACCCTCGACCTCAGGTGCCTGTGGGCGATCGTCCGGCTGGCCACCTTGTACGCTGACCCAAAGAGCTGCCTGCTCACCAGGAACGAGATGGTTACTCGAAATGTAGGCTTCAGCATAGCGTGCACCCATGCTTTGGCCGTGGGCTAGAATGGTTGCGAAAAGTGTTGTCGCAATGATGATGAGAATTTTCACAGGCTAAGATGGGCTGTTCAATATTTCGTGTGTCAGCCTATTACCAGTCCTTGGTAGTACGGCGAACGCGCAGGAACTGACTTTTTACTGGGCGGGTCTCAGAGTCTGCATTTTCTTTGAGGATGCGTGCAGCATAGGCTTCATCGGTTTCTCCGGGTTGCTGTTTTTGTGGTTTGTTAGGTGGCGCTGGCTTATCACGTTGGTCTGGTTTTTGGCCATCGCCATCATTGGGTTTTTCTGGGGGCTTGTCTTGATCACCTTGTTGCGGTTTATCGCTCTGTTGGCTGCCGTTGCTTTTTTGGTCGGGTTTGTCACCTTTATCCTTGGGTTTGTCACCTTTATCCTTGGGCTTGTCATCTTTGCCCTGCTTGGGTTGATCACCTTTCTGTTTTTGCTGATCCTTGAGTTGTTTGAGCAGTTTTTCAGCCTCTGCGCGATTGTGTTGAGCATCTTTGTGTTCAACATTTAGATCTATCGTTGCGCTATAATGGCTGATGGCATCCTCAAGCTGTGTGATGGCGGCTGTGAGGTTTTCTAGCTGAAAGGTTTGAGTTTTTGCCTGAGGTTGATCTGTTTCTTTAGCTGTTTTGAACATGCTCCATGCAGATTGGAAAAGGGTGTTTCCCATGTTGTAGTGAGCCGCCTCACACAGACCCTTGTTAGGGCTGAGGAGTGCATTAGAAAAATAGCGCGAGGCCGTGGGCCAGTTTTTTAGTCGGTATGCTGTGCTGCCGATGGAGAACTCGATGGTGTGGCGGTCATCGCCTTTGGTTTGATCGAGTGCCGCTTCGAATGACGACAATGCGGTTTCGAAGTCTTTGTTTTCATAAGCACTGGTTGCGCGCTCAAGGTTTGTGGCGGCATGAATGTCATTAGGGGTAAATACCAGGAGTAGACAGGCAGTGATTGGTGCATGTTTGGCGGAGGATAAAATGTTTGAGCGCACGATGATGGAGGAGATGAGACAAAGGATGGCGGGAATTAGAAACCAAGGGTATTTCTCGTTTGGAAGAGATATTTGGAGGCTCTCTTGTTCGTTGCTTTCAAGAAATGCCAGCGAGTCACGAATAGCAGATGGAGCATTTGAGTTAGCCTCAGTAAAAATGCCACCTCCTGCACTGGCAAGCTGTATGAGTGCGTCGGGTATCATACGGCTATGGACGGCATTGCCCCTGACATCGCGGAATTTTCCGTCAGGGCTGAGGGCGTCGGGAATCATGTCGCCTTCCTTACTACCCACACCAACAGTGCTGATAGCGCATTTTCCGTTACTGATTTGTTCAGCTATGCTGTCGATTGTCTTGTTATGATTTTCTCCATCACTGATAATGATTAGAGCGTTCGACCGGTGTCCGATTTTTGAGAAAGTTTTAAAAGCCGTCTTCACTGCTGCTGCTATGTTTGATCCACCAGATGGAATGATGCGGGTATCCAGCTGGCCAATGGTATCTCGCACTGACGAGTGATCGATGGTGAGAGGTGCGAGAAGTAACGAGTTTCCTGAAAATGCAATGATTCCAATTCGATCGTTAGAGAAAGTATTTGTGAGCTCGAGAGCCATAGCTTTAGCTGTGGCTATACGGTCGGGTGATCCGTCTTTAACGAGCATGGAGCGCGAGGTGTCTACAGCGATAAGAATATTACGCGTATTGACTTGCTCGGTGGTGGTGGTTTTTCCTTGATAGGGTCTGGCAATAGCAGCGATGATTAAAGCGCATCCTAACAGCCCAAGTGAAAGAGAAATCCAGCGTCGTGTTTGTGGTGCCTCCCTCACGAGCTGAGTGCGCAGGCGTGGAGCGACGAGCTGACGCCATGCCTTACTACGCCGCCGGTAGGCTAGAACCGCACCAAGAATGATGAGGGGGAGAATTAGGGCTAACATGAGCCAACCTGGATGAAGGAAAGACATTAAGAGTTTCTGGGCTAGGGCGCAGGTGGTGGATTGAGTGACTGAATAGTGAGGGCGATGATGGCGCAGAGCAAGGCTGCGGCAGCGAACCAAGGAAATAATTCCTTACGTCTTATAGTAATATTCTGTGTGACGTCTGTTTTTTCGAGTTGATCAATGGAGCGAAAAGTATCGCGCAGCTTGTCGGTATCACGAACTCGGTAGTATTCGCCTTTGGTAAGCTTCGCTATTTGCTTAAGCGTTTTTGTGTCGAACTCCTGCTGGGGGTATGCCTGTATGCGACTGTTCAAGCGCCCATCCTCTGTGCCGATGGCAATGGCATAGACTTTGATGCCGAGTGTGGCGGCGTGCTTGGCGGCTTCAATAGGGGCGATGCGTCCTGAGTTGTTAGATCCATCGGTGACTAAAACGACAACTTTGCTTTTTGCTTTGCGTTTGTTTAGGCGGGTCGCTGCGGCGGCGACGGCGGAACCTATGGCGGTGCCTGGCTCTTTGACAAGCCCCGGGCGTAGTTCGCGTAACTGATCGGTCAGCCAATCGTGTTCCAGCGTAATGGGGCTTGTTACGTAGGGTCTGCCAGAGAAGGCAACGATGCCGATGCGGTCGTTTGGCCGTTGTTTAATAAAGGACTCAGCGGTTGATTTTGCTGCGGTGATACGTTGAACTCTCTTAGTGTTGAGCTCAAAATCAGTGATTTCCATGGAGTGTGAAATATCGATGGCGAGGATGATGTCTATACCGCTTGCCTTGCGCTCTTTGAATTCATTCACCCACTGTGGGCGGGCGAGGGCGATGAATGCGAACAATATAGCGAGAGCCATCACGGCGAAAGATAAGGCGCCTGGGTAGTAATTTGGTTTGCGTCCTAGACTTACAAGGATTGAAAGGTTGGAGTAAGTTATTGATGACGGGGAACCGAGTTTCCTCGATAGAAACATGATCGGCACAAGCAGCAATAATCCGAGGAACCACCAAGGATGTGCAAGTGTTAGGTGATGGAGTAAATTGCTCAGTTTCTATTTTCTAGGTTTGGGTGAATCTTGCTGTGGGCAAGTATTTTTTGTGCATCATTGATGAGCAATAATACGAAGGTATGTGCGGTATCAGGGTCTTTATTTGGCTCGTATTTGAGCTCTGAAAGCTGCTCAAGATGGCTGGTGATTTGTGGCCGAATATCTGGATGAATTCTCTCAAGTGCAGTAGGCCTCAGTGTGAACTCTTCGTTTGTCTCAAAGAGTGCTGGGTCCTCAAAAGCGGTTTCTAGATATTGGCGGAGGATAACTGAAATCCGCGTGGCGATCATTTCGGGTTTTAGGGATACTGATTGATCTTTTAGCTGGGAGAGTTTTGCACGTGCCTTATCTAAGAGATCACGCCGTGTTTGATTGGTTCTCCTTTTCCTAACAATGAAGCAGATGATTAGGATTGTTGTAACCACACTTGCAGCAACGAGTGCCCAGATCCACCATGATGTGGTAGGTTCAGGAATAAATTCCGTGGGGTCAGTGATGTCGCGAATGTCAGGCAAATCGACTAGGCGTTAACTGTTTCGTCTGCGAGTGCGTAAGCGAAACAGACGGTGGAGTGGTGGCAAGTAGTCACCTGTTGTGGATAGGGAGAGGTGATCGATGCCATGCTTTTTGAACAGGCGCGTGATGCCTTCCTTATGTCGTCGGGTGAGCTTATCAAAGCCCATACGCAGTTGGCTATTGTTGGTATTTACAGTGGTCTGCCAGCCTGTTTCGGGGTCGTTCAGCGTGACGGTGCCAATGCGTGGCAGTTTTTGCTCTGCGGGATCGATGACACGAAGGGCAATGGTATCGTGTTTACTGGCCAATGCACCAAGTGGTCGCTGCAAATCATGTGCAAAAAAGTCTGAGATCATAAAGACAAGAGCCTTACGCTTTACCGTGTGGAGAAGGAAATCGCACGCTGCATTAATAGATGTGCGTGGATCATCGGGCTCAGCGGCAAGAATTTCCCTGATGATACGCAGCACGTGTTTGTTGCCTTTGGTGGGGGGCAAATAGAGTAGGGGCTCGTTGGCAAAAAGCAGCAGCCCTGTCTTGTCGCCGTTAAAATTGGCGCTGAAGGCAATAATTGCTGCGAGCTCGGCCGCTAGTTCGCGTTTGCTGAGCTGTTTGCTTCCGTAGAGTGACGAGCCAGACACATCGACAGCAAGAATCACAGAGAGTTCCCGCTCTTCGCGGAACGTGCGGATGTAGGGATGATCTTTACGCGCGGTGACATTCCAATCGATAAAGCGTGTTTCATCACCGTGTTGGTATTCCCTGTAGTCTTCAAAATCTAAACCGCTACCCTTGAAAGACGATTGATACTCACCACTGAAGGTTTCCCGTGCAAGCCGCCGTGCTTTAATCTCAAGAAGATGCACGCGGCGCATGATTTCTTCGATGGAGTCAGGTGTCATGATTCGAGGTGCAGTGCAGGGATCGTTAATTATGGGAGATTGTCCTATGTGCCTGTAAGTGCAACGATCTTGGAGGTTATTTCTTGGTATGATTTAATGACGGGAGATGAGTCTTTATCAGTCAAGGTGATAGGTTTGCCAGAGTCACCTTGTTGGCGTGTCTGAATGCTGATTGGGATTTGCCCGAGTAGGGGTATTTTTAATTTTTCAGCTTCTTTAGCACCTCCGCCATCACCAAAAATTGGATAGCGGGTGCCAAGGTCACATTCAAACCATGCCATATTTTCAACTAGGCCAAGGATAGGCACGTTGACCTTGTCGAACATGGAGATTGCTTTGCGAGCATCGATGAGCGCGACTTCCTGAGGTGTGGTAACAATGACGGCTCCGGTGAGAGCAATCGTCTGCACGATGGTGAGCTGAATATCTCCTGTGCCAGGTGGTAGATCGAGGATCAGGTAATCGAGCTCACCCCATTCGACGTTTTGCAGAAACTGTTGTGTGTAGCGGGTTGCAAGGGGGCCACGGACGATCACGGGCGAGGCTTCTTCTAATAAAAACCCCATCGACATAAGTTTGATGCCGTGAGCTTCGATGGGAATGATCTGATTGTCCTCGGTAGCGAGTGGTCGTTCATTACTTCCAAACATGTGAGCGACCGATGGTCCGTAGAGATCGCAGTCGCACAGTCCGACTTTGTGGCCTTGTTTGGAAAGTGCCGCTGCTAAGTTTGATGAGACGGTTGATTTCCCGACGCCGCCTTTTCCTGAAGCGACTGCGATGATTTTTTTGATGCCGGGGATGGAGTTTTTAGCGCCAGTACTGTCTGAATTGCCAGCTTGTGCTGCCGGGGCCTGCACGTCGAGTTCTACACGTGCGTGTTTCACCTCTGGCAATGGGTCGAGAATCGCGTGGCAATCATTAAAGATCTTTTCAGCAACTTTTGGATCGCTGGTTTGCACGGATATGTCGACGGTGACTGTGCCGTCTTCAACCTCGATATTTTTCACCAAGCCAAACGAGACGATGTCTCTGGAAAAGCCAGGATAGGAAACCTGCTTGAGCAGCTCTGTAACGGAATCGACTGTCATGGCAAATTAGAGATGCAGAATGCGGCCACAGTTTTCACACTGAGTGACTGCCTTGTCTGATTGTAGGCTGATGATGGTTGCTGGAACGAGCTTCATGTGACAGCCACTACACTGACCTTTGTCAGCGGAGACTACAGCGTCACCGCCTTTGGATTTCATGAGCTGATCGTATAGTGCGAGTAAATCCTCATCGACTTCAGAAGAGAGTTTTTTTCGTTCCTCTTTCACCTCGCTCAGCTGTTTTTTGTCTTCTGATGCGCGCTTTTC
>DPWT01000059.1 GCA_003527555.1 Verrucomicrobiales bacterium
TCAATAACCCCCCTCTCGCGCTGACCGATACCTTTACCTAAGGAGGATGGAAACGCAGGACAGGTACCGATATCATGGGTAAAACCATCGGCATCATCGGCCGAGGGCGCATCGGTAAAGAAGTCGCACTCCGCGCCAACGCCTTTGGCATGAATTGCCTCGGATACGACGTCTATTGGGACGAGTCATTCGCATCGGAGCACAACGTCAAACGCGCCTCCAATGTCGACGATCTGTTGAAAGCATGCGACATCGTCTCCCTGCATACCAACCTCACCGATGAGACAAACGAAATGATCAACTCCAACTCCATCGCCCTGATGAAAGACAGCGCCATCCTCATCAACTGCGGTCGTGGTGAACTGATCAACACCGCTGATGTTGTTGCCGCATTAGAAAACGAAACAATCGCCGGCTACGGCGCAGATGTCCTCGATGAGGAACCACCATCAGAAGACCACCCACTACGAACCGCCAAGAATTGCCTCCTCACCCCACACGTCGGCTCACGCACCTACGAAAGCGTGCAACGCCAAGCTGGCATGGCGACACAAAATCTCGTTAACCTACTCAAGGGAGAAAAAGCAGTTGCTCAGGTCAACGACGTAGAACCACCCGCCGCACTCATTTAAAGGTTTAAATCCACAACGGTAGGGTCGTTTCGCCGAAACGACCGCCCCTCAACCCCAGCAAACAATCCTGACAATCTAGTAAATCCTGTCTAACAAAATCATGTCCGAACAATTTTACATCGTCCCCTTTGCCCAGCACAACGATCTGGTTCGCAAAGCCTACCAACACCGCGGCTACACTGCAGAAGAGTCTGCACAAGCTGCACGCTTCTCAGACCTCGCATCCCAACACGGCATCCGCACCCACAATGCAATCAAGGCACTACACCTCGACCACCTGTTCGGCTCAGCCGCCGGTGGCTGCACACCTGCTGCTCAAATCGAAAAAATAGATTCTAGATTCGCCGCCAGTGAAATCTGGAATGCTAACAAAAAACTCGGCCAAGCCACCGCTTACGACGCCATCGATAAAGCCATCGAACTTGCTGATCAATTCGGCATCGGCCAAGTCTCAGTTGATAACGCCTTTCATTACCTCTGGGGCGGAGGTTACGTCATGGAAGCCGCAAAACGCGGTTATATTGCCTACACCAACTGCACCGCAGCACTCGCGGAGGTCGTTCCTTTCATGGGCAAGTTCCCAACCCTCGGAACTAACCCACACAGCTGGGGATTCCCAACCACGGACGCCTGTGGATTTCCTATCGTGATCGACTGGGCAACATCCGTCATCGCCATGGGCCGCGTGCAACAATTCCAGCGCGAAGGCGTGGCACTGCCACCCAATGCCGCTGTTGATAAAGACGGCAACCCCACCACAGATGCCAATGCTGTGAACGCACTCATGCCTTTCGGCGCTCACAAAGGCTATGGACTCAGCCTGATCAATGAGATCGTTGGTGGATTCATCGGTGGCAGCCTGCCCACCATCCGCAGCCGTGAGATTCCCGAAGGAGAAAAACGCACACCCGCATTCTACTTCCAGGTTATCCATCCGGATGCTGTCAACGGCGGAGCATTTGCCAAAGGCCGTAACCAATCCGAAAACGTCAAGGCGGTCATCGACGACATCCTTGGTCACGGTAACGAAAATTGCCTACTCCCCGGCCAACTCGAAGCCCAATGGGCGAAACGTGTCGAGCAAGCAGGTGGACTACTATTCTCCACCGCAGAAATTGATGCCTTCAATGAAATCGCCGAAGAATGTGGCGAATCCCCATGGAGCCTGTCTGATTTCCAATCGGAATAATCAACCGGTAGGGTCGTTTCGATGAAACGACCGCCCAAACAACCCAAGAAATAATCCTGTTAATCCAACAAATCCTGTAATCCTGTCTGCGCCGCAGGCAAAACCCATCTAAATCATGCCCATCGATATCAAACCATCCGACTCCTGTGAATACGCCTGCGTCTCGCTCGGCGAAGTCATGCTCCGTCTCGACCCCGGTGAGGGTCGCTGCCACACCACCCGCCAATTCCAAGCCTGGGAAGGCGGCGGCGAATACAACGTCACACGCGGACTACGCCGCTGCTTCGGGTTAAAAACCGCCGTCATCACCGCATTTGCCGACAACCCCGTGGGGCGCTTAGTCGAAGACTTCATCATGCAAGGCGGCGTCGATACCGACCTCATCAAGTGGGTCGACTACGATGGCATTGGCCGCACCGTGCGCAACGGAATGAACTTCACCGAACGTGGATTCGGTATTCGTGGCGCCGTTGGCTGCCCCGACCGTGGCAACACCGCAGCCAGCCAGCTCACGGTTGGCGATATCGATTGGGAGGAAATTTTCGGCAATCGTGGCGCTCAATGGTTCCACACTGGCGGTATCTTCGCAGCCCTAAGTGCAACAACACCAGACGTCGTTCTAGAAGCCGTCAAGTGTGCTAAAAAACACGGCACCATTGTCAGCTACGACCTGAACTACCGCCCGTCACTTTGGAAAGACTTCGGCGGACTGGAAAAATGTCAGGAAGTCAACCGCGAGATCGCCCAATACGTTGATGTCATGATTGGCAACGAGGAGGACTTTACCGCATGCCTCGGGTTTGAGGTCGAGGGCGTGGATGAAAACATCTCTCACATCCCTGTCGAGGCATTCAAAAACATGATCAAGACCGCGACATCACAGTTCCCCAACTTCAAGGCTACAGCCACCACTCTGCGCGCTGTAAAAACCGCCACTGTAAACGACTGGAGCGCCATCGCATGGCACGACGGCGAGTTCTTCGAGTCGATCCAGTTTCCCGGCTTGGAAATCCTTGACCGCGTCGGCGGCGGCGATAGCTTTGCCTCTGGTTTGATTTACGGATTCCTCACCGAAAACGACCCACAACAAGCCGTCAACTACGGCTGTGTCCACGGCGCTCTCGCCATGACTACGCCCGGAGACACCACCATGGCATCACTCAAAGAAGTACAAAAAATCATGGGCGGTGGGGGCGCACGCGTTGACCGTTAAACAACTCAAAAATCAATATGAAATTCATTCAGACATTTATTATCTTCTCCTGTATCGCTTCAGCCCAAGCAGAAAAGACCCCGCCCCCTATCTGGACAGATGTCGAAAAAGCGACAAAAGAACACCCTGCATTCAGACTCCTCGGCGAATACAAACTAAAAGACAATACCCACGCTCAGGTGGCACCATTGAAAGACAGTCAATTTTTAATCACCCTCTACGATCTCAAAGGTTTTCAGGGAAGAGGTTGGCAAGGCCAACACGCTCAATCCAAAGTGGTTACCCAAGCCTACATCGAAAAAACGCTCAAAGGCTCAGATCGCATCACTTACACTAGCCCTACCATAGGCAAAAAAGCACCCGCCAATGCCATCACCATGCCTGACGGATTCACCAACGTCAAAGACGGCATCCTCTGGGCAGGAGGAAAAACCAAAAAGGACATCAGCTCATTCAAGATGCACCTCGAATTCCAACTCCCCTACAAACCCCACCGCAACCCCAGTAACCAGGATAAAGGTAACTCAGGCATCTACATCTACAACAACTACGAAGTCCAAGTGCTCGACTCCTTTGGCCTCGACTACTCAGCCAAAGAATTCCCCATCAAGACGGAATCACATCCCAAGCAATGGTGCGGATGCCTCTACAAAATGAAAATGGCGGATGCCAACATGTGCCTGCCAGCCCTCACATGGCAAACCTACGACATCGAATTCACTGCACCGAAATTCGAAGGCGATAAGAAAGTTAAAAATGCCATCCTAACCGTCTACCACAATGGTGTGAAAATCCACGACAAGTTCGAGCTGAAAACCGGCACAGGTGCAGGAGCCCGCCGCAAGCAGGTCGCCAAGGGCCCCATCATTTTCCAAGACCACGGCAACCCCACCGCCTACCGCAACGTCTGGATCGTGGAAACCGACAACGTCAACAAGTAGGGTCGTTTCGCCGAAACGACCGCTTAACAAATCAATCAATTAATAAATTAACCAACCTATGAAATTTGGAATCATCGGAGCCGGCATGATCGGCCGCTTTCACGCCAAGGCCATCACTGACATGACCGGCGGCACCCTGCACTCAGTATTTGATCTAAATCAAGAACGGGCCGAAGCACTAGCAGCAGATTTTGGGGCAAAAGCTTATTCAGATATGAATGCTTTCCTAGCCGACGAAAATCTCGACATCGTCACCGTTGGCACTCCAAGCGGGGCACACCTCGATCCCACACTAGCTGCACTCAACGCAGGCAAACACGCAATCGTAGAGAAACCGTTAGAGGTCA
The DNA here is from genome assembly GCA_003527555.1 of Verrucomicrobiales bacterium. GTDB lineage: Bacteria > Verrucomicrobiota > Verrucomicrobiia > Verrucomicrobiales > Akkermansiaceae > Oceaniferula. The sequence continues at coordinate 4,323 of DPWT01000059.1, forward strand.
CCACCGAGCGGATCGACCAGCTCATGGACGCCGCTCAAAAAAGTGGCAAAACACTCGCTGCTGTGCTCAATAGACGTTTCCACCCAGGCTTGGATGCCTTCAAAAAAGCATCAACCGAAGGACGCTTCGGCACCCTCGCCTCAGCCTCAGCCTACATCAAATGGTATCGCGACCAAGCCTACTACGATTCCGCTGGATGGCGCGGCACTTGGGCGCTCGACGGCGGTGGCGCACTGATGAACCAATCGATTCACACCGTAGATGCTCTACTCTATCTCGCCGGACCCGTTAAACGTGTTACCGCAAATACAGCCCTGCTCGCTCACGAGCGCATCGAGGTCGAGGACCACTGCGTTGCATTACTCGAATTTGAAAATGGAGCACGTGGCGTCATCGAGGCATCCACCTGCACTTGGTCAAAAGATGGCCACCCCGCCCGCGTCCAACTCTCTGGCACCGAGGGATCTGTCTTCCTAGCCGACGAGGCATTCGAAAGCTGGGACTTCCAAAATGAACAACCTGAGGACGAGGAAATCCGCGCTACACTCATGAAAGGTCAAGAAGCTGGACTAGGCGCCAACGACCCCTCTGCCATCAACACCTATCAGCACCAACGCAATTTCGAGGAAGTCGTCACCGCAATCCATGAAGGTCGCGAACCAACCACATCCGCAAATGAGTCACGCAAAGCCGTCGAACTCATTCAGGCAATTTACGAGTCGGCCAAAAATGACGGCGCGTGGGTAACTTTATAGCAGCTGATGAAAGTTCTCGTTATTCTGTTTTTACTATGCGTTGGTATTTCTGCCCAAGCGGCACACCCGCTTGCAGATCCCGCAACACCATTGTTAGACGGTTATGCCATCACCTTTAGCGATGAGTTTGAGGGGCAATCCCTCAATCCCAATAAATGGAATGTTGGAATCAATCGAGGCAATGCAGTTCAAACAAATCAGCACTCCACATACTCAAAAAATAATATTTCATTTTCAGACGGAAAATTACTATTCCATGCACGGAAAGAAGCTAAGCCCGTCATAGGAAGAGTCTACGGAGGAGGCAAACAAACATTCCAATACACAACAGCTGGAATCAATACCAACACCCTCTATCAACTCAAGGGTGAGTTTTACATCGAGATCCGGTGTACTCTACCTAAAAATCCAGGCGGTTATTGCGCGTTCTGGACTATGCCGGAGCAGAAAAAAGCTGTTGCCGTCATCGACCACCACGAGACAGATTTTTTCGAATTCAAATGTAACCCTGCAAAAGCAACACACTTTCGTTATTTCAGCTCACTTTGGTGGCACAAGATCACAAAAGATGAAGCAAAAGACCACCCGAAGGAAATCTCTAGCGAAAAAAATGTAGGTCTTTGGGTAAACGAGCAAAAACACAAACCCCACTTCCAACCATTCAATGGGCGAATCAAAAAAGGAATCGATTTCTCGAAACCATTCACCATGGGCTTCAAGGCGACAAAGGATCTGCTCTCATGGCACATAGCTCAAAACGGGACTGCCTACAACACACCTCCTTACCTTGAATTCAAAAAACAACCAGTTCACTCCAAGCCTATATCCTCTGAGAATAAACAACCGTTCCTGACGGTTACACGCGCAGTTCCGAAGTTTGACAATTACATCATCCTCAATTACAGGCTGAGCGAAGCCTCTTGGGCTGGAGGCCCCGTCGATCAGGGCGCACTCCCAGCAAATATGAGCGTCGATTACATTCGCGTTTATCAAAAACAATCACCAATACCTCGGGATCAACATTTAAAATTA
>DPWT01000193.1 GCA_003527555.1 Verrucomicrobiales bacterium
GAGACTCTCGTGAACAAAGTTGGTTTTGGTCAAAATACGTATCCAGACTAAACTACCTCTGGCATCACTGCCTTCTCAAGCCATCCAGCAAGCTCAATCACACGCTCTGAACCAATCGGCGCAGAGAATAGAACTCCAAGTGTAAGTATACCATCTCGGCATTGCATAGACACTACTTCCAACGTTATAGCTGCTGCTATCTTGACGTGAAAATTCCCCACCACCGCGGATTCTACCGACTGCCTATGCGCGGTGTAAGATGCATTTGTCATCGTTCTTGCCACCTGAATAAGCTTAGGATTCTTCACCTCATCAATGATCACTTGACCATCGCTATCAAGCAGAAACATAGCACGCGCACCAAGGTTCTCCCTAACAATCAAACTGAATTCAGATAGACGATCAAATGACAGCCCTCGTGGCTTGCTCTTCTGACCAGATACAACTGCGCCATCTAGCTGCGCAGCATGCCCCAGCATACCACTACCCTTTGCGACCCGCTGAGCCTCTGCCAATGGGCTTTTCCGGGCTGGTCGCTCCTGCGGCAGCTCCTGCGGTGATAGATCCTCCACATGATCTGAACAAGATGAATTACCAAAACCCTCGAAATCCTCGCCAAAGCCGGCATCCATTACGCTGGCACCATCCACAGGCGCAGAAGTCATCAGATCCTCCGCCATGCGGCGCACCTCCTTGGCATCAAGCCATGACTGAACGTAATCCATTTGTTATCTAATGTAAGGTGAAAATTTAGCTTCAATCTCGGATCGCAAACCATCAAAAACTGCCAACACACTGACACCCTCTTCCATCACCCCAGCAGGAAGACCTTTAGCACTGGCCTTAAGAAAAATATCTTCACGCGGAATGACATTTTTCATGACCATGTTTTGCGGTAGAAGATTCCTCAATGCTTGGACTGCCTCCAAGCTCTCCGCCAGATGATTCTGCACCATAGTCATAACGACCCCTAGGACGTTCAACCGCGGGTTCACAACTCGCATACGCGTCAACGCCTCAAGCATTTTAGGTATCGACCGCACCCCCAACGGCTCAGCTTGCTGGGGGACAATCACCGAGTCACACACAGCAAGCACATCGGCGGTGACACCAAACAAACCTGCCGCCGTATCAATGATGCACACCTCATAGCCATCTGTAGCTGCCATATTAAAAAATGTCTTCACACGATGTATTGAGTCCCCAATACCACTACCCAGCTCATAATCACTGCTCTGCCCCGCCGGCACCAAACTCAGCGTTGGCATGCGAGTTGGCACAATAAGTTGATCAAACGGAACATCATGATCTGCAATCACATCATAAAAACCATTGAGCTTACGCGACTGCCGGGTAAGCGACAGGCCTACCGATCCTTGAGGGTCCGCATCCACAAGCAACGTGCGCATGCCGCCCCGGGCAAAAGCGTGGGCAAGGTTTATCGATACGGTGGTTTTACCCACCCCTCCTTTTTGGCTGGAAACGGCTATCGTGATCACAATAATAAGAGCTGTCAGACCCTAACGTGCACGCCCAGCATGACAAAAGCATTTTCTCCCAGAAAAGAAAATAATTTATCTGCAAGCCCCCCTCAATCTCATCCATTTTTTTGGTGCATCCTATGCAGATCCGTCTAATATCGCGCCAACTATCCAATTTTCGTTTATTCCCAATGTTGACCACCGCCCATTCACACCCCCACTACCTGCGCAAATCAACATGGGCAATCGGCATGGCAACCTTACTACTGGCCTTCAGTGCCTGCAAAAAGAATAAGCCTCTCGATGCCGGAAATGAGACGCATGCAGATGAGCAAGCACAAATTGTGGTTAGCGTTAAACAGAATAATCTTGGAACTAAGCAAAGCAGCTTACTTGCTACTGCCTCAAAGTCCCCCATTCACTGGCAGCCCTGGAATAGCCGTGTATTCGAAAATGCCAAGCAAGACCATAAAACCGTCTTTGCTGTTATCGGATCAGGTCATGAACCTGAAACTGTGGCCCTTCTCGAGCAACTCAATCAGTCGTTACCTACTTGCAAAATCCTCAATAGCCACCACATCAATGTAATCATCGATAGTAGCCATGACCCCGCCATGGAGTTTCTTACGTCATCACTCTGCCTCGCATCACGTGAATATATACAAGGCCCACCATTGTTAATTTGGTTCTCTTACAATGGACACCCAATATCATGGAGATCAGCACACACGCACAGCAATACTAATATTAGTGAACTGATTTCCACTATGTCTCGTACAATACACCGCATGTGGAAAGATGATGCAGAATATGTTCTGAATAATAGCAAACTAGACTTCAACAAAAGATGGAGTGCCCTCATTCACAATGGAGCCAATAAATGGAATAGCCAATTACCTTCACAGGCCATCCGCCAGATATCGTCATACTACGACCCCACATCAAACAATATTGACAAAATAGGCAGGCTCAGTGCCGCACGCTATGTTAACTTGTTGATAAAAGCGTCCACCAGTGGTGCCGTTACCAAAAGCCAACAACTACGGTACGGGGGTATTGCCAGAATCTCTGCACAGAGCACTCTGATTTATGGCCTTATCGACCCGCTCGACGGAGGTGTCTACAATGGCGTGCAAAGAACCTCACTCTCTCTACCAATTTTTGCTAAAAGCCTTAAGACCCAAGCTCTCAGCATGGCGGCCCTCTATAATCTCTATCAGCTAACTGAGGATGAAATCTACCTAAAATCGGCAGACGACATCAAGGCATATACTGAAAAGAGCCTCAGACAATCCAGCGGCGACTATTCTCAGGGTATCGTGTATCAAAAAAACAACACAGCCGGCAATCAATGCACTTGGACACTGGAGGAGCTGGAGGCAGCACTAACAGAAGAAGAACTTCGTGTGTGTAAATACGCATTTGACATTCGCGGACTGGGTAACGTACCCCTCATCGATGATACTGACAGAAACTACTTCAGAGAAAACACACTCACATGGAAGACCACCAGAGCTAAACTAGCAAAAAAAACAAACTTCGACCGTAACCAACTTAACACCCTGTTAGAATCCATCGTGAAAAAACTCGGCAAGATACGCGCTGACCGAGGCCCCATGATTTTCAGAGAAAATCTATGCTCTTCAAAATCGCTCTCACTCTACACCAGCGCCCTAATCACAGCTTACCGCGCTACAGGAGATGAATCCCATCTGAAAGACGCTCTTAGAGTTATTGAACACATTAAAGACAACTTTACAGGGGAATCTGGCTGGCTCCATGAATCTAGTTTCTACGGTAAACTTTCATCGACTAAAGCGAGCGCTACAACTCACGCTCTTATCTGCAATGCGGCACTTGACATACATGAATGTACTGCAAACCCAAGCTATCTACAAATGGCCCGAGACATTCATACCCAGATGGGTAACAAACTCTCTGGTGAAGTGGAATATCCTCTCCACGAATATGATTTTTCCTTATTCCCAACTCAATATCATGTGGCGCACTCACACACCATTCCTAACATTAACAACTTCTCCAGTTGGGTGCTCGCATGGTCAAATTCAAAACGAATACTGAAATACGACGATGATCAATATCTAAGAAAGCAAATGTTAGCATTGGAAAATTCTCTATCCAAACAAGCTAACCTGCCCGCAATCATGCTTGTAGATTACCTCACAACATATTTCACCCTCGAAAATACGAAAGTTTATCACCATGGGGAGGCAAATGATGGACTTCATACCACAGCAATTCGCCGTCCTTGCCAGATCATCATTATGAGCAAAAACACACATCCAGACCTGAATGAAAAAGTCCCCAAGGGCTCTGCTGCTGTGGTCTACCGTGGAAAACTCGTCGGCGTCACCAGCCAAGCGTCCGAACTCAGAAACTGGCTGAAGTAATTAAATTCTATAATACAACACAAATATCATGCATAATTATTGGAAAACCCTGTGCCTATCAACATTACTTTGCACGGCACTGCACGCTGACACTATTGTCCTGAAATCGGGCGAGAAACACACAGGACGAGTCATTTCTGAAAACTCAACAAGCTATCTCTTTGAAATCGATGTAACCAACTCCATCAAGGACGAACTTCGTATTCCAAAAGATGATGTGAAACAAATTATTAAGGAAAGCATCGAATCAAAGGACTTCAAGCTAGTCGCATCAATGGTTCCCGTGCGCGATCTCCAACCCGCCACCGCGTACCCAGAACGCATCAAGATCACAAAAACATTCATTAGAAAGTTTCCAAAATCTGAGTATAACGAAACAGTAAACAAAATCCTCACTACTCTGGAAAGTGAATACAACACAATTATAGACGGAGGAATCAAGCTAGACGGCCAATTAATATCCCGCCAAGATAAAGAGGCAAACGCCTACGACATCGATGCGCGCAGGTTATTACTCGACATTCAACGATATGCAGCAACAAGGCGTTACACTCAGGCACTAAGAAAATGGGAAGTTTTACAGTCGGATTACCGTAATTCAACATCTTTCAAAAGTGCCATACCCATCGCAAAACGCATCATCTACACCTACCAAAAAACCCTCAAATCATTGCTGGATACCCTCGATGAGCGAACAGCGGAACGCAAATCTGCCATGAGTAGTATGAATGCTAACGATCGTGAACGCACCGAGCTAGCCCTTGCAGAACAACAAAGAAGATATGCTACCCAGATAGAAAGAGAAAAAGCTAAGTCACGCATCAAATGGTTAACCGTCGACACCTATGACAAAGCATCAATTTCACATAATTATCGCCAGACAACTTCTTCGCTTAAATCAATTGCCTCAGCATCGCGCACCAAACAAAAAGAGCTCAAGCTTGCTGGCCCAATTCACCGTGACGCTTGGACAGCACTCGCTAAAGGCGACCTTAAAGATGCCGAACAACACATCAAAACCCTGCAATCACTCAGGATACCAAAACAATATTTAACACCTCTACAGACCAACCTAAAAGAAAGCCGTGGTGCCATGCAGATAGCAATTAAAGAGGCTAAGAAGAATGCCGAAGCAGAAAAATTACGCCAAATCAAACTTGATAAAGAAGCTGCAGATGGAGCGAAAAAAAATAAAAAAGGACAGACACCAGCGCCAAAACCATAATCAGCACCGATAAACCGCACACAAATTGGCATTGCCAATTGCCAACTAAATAGCCACTCTGCTGAGCAGTCGACATGACCACATCCAACTCAAAGAAACGCACTGCAAGCCAAGAACGGCAAACGGCTGAAACATCAATCAGTGTCGCCATCAACCTCGACGGTACTGGCTCAACAGATATTTCCACCGGCATCCCATTTTTTGACCACATGCTCACCCTTCTGGGCAAGCACAGCTTGATCGATCTTACGGTAAAAGCAGATGGTGATATCGATGTCGACGCACACCACACCGTCGAGGACACTGGTATCGTGCTCGGTGAGTGCATCCGTGAAGCACTCGGTGATAAAAAAGGTATCCGCCGCTACGGTATGGCCTACCTGCCGATGGATGAAACTCTAAGCCGCTGTGTGATCGATCTCAGCAATCGACCCCACCTCGAATTTCGTGCCCCAGTATCCACTCCCGACGCTCCCAATCTCCCGTTTACCCTGGTCGAGGAGTTCTTTCGCGCGATAACCAATAACCTGCGGGCTAATATCCATGTTGAGCTTCTCTACGGTCGCGATGGGCACCACATTGCCGAGTCAATGTTCAAGGCACTAGCGCGCTCACTGCGCCAAGCCGCCGAGATCGACCCACGCGAAACTGGCATCCCCAGCACCAAAAAAGCACTCTAGCAGATGATCAAAGTCGGAATCGTCGATTACGGTCGTGGCAACATTCGAAGTGTAGAAAATGCCTTTCATGCCATAGGCGCGGATGCCGTGCTGATCCGTAAACCCGCAGAATTAGAGAATATCACTCACCTCGTCGTTCCTGGCCAAGGAGAATTTGGTGACTGCGCAGCAAACCTCAAAAAACAAGGGATGTTTGTGCCAATCCAAGATTGGGCAGCGAAAGATCGCCCATT
>DPWT01000166.1 GCA_003527555.1 Verrucomicrobiales bacterium
CAGCCAAAAGATGAAGGGTGAGAACAGCATGGTGAGGGCGCTCGTGAGGTAGATTCTGTAGAATGCAGCGCGCGGGAATACAAAGTCCCCACGAACAAAGTTAATGAGAAGAAACTCAGCAAACAGATAGAAAAAAATGGCAATCCCAGCTAACAGAGAGGATATATGCCATTTCCCTCTTTTGAAAAGAGGTTGGATCCCCTGCATGAGTAGGCCCATCATGGCATAGAGAATAATGCTGTAACCAAAGCGTAGATTCTCGACTGGGTTCGTATAAATTTCTATATCGCCGCCTGATGGCCCGAGTGCATTTTGTGCATCCCATAAGAAGCCGCATATGAATGCAAGCATTAGCATACTGGCAAAATTTACGCTGACAGCTGCACAGAGAAAAACGAGAGGGAGGATAAGAACACGTGCGCCATGTAAGCCTCCGATGGCGGGAAGAAATTGCTGCACCATACACGCAGCAAGGGTCAAGAGAGTAATACTGATGATATATTTGATCATGGATTCGCCTTGCTTGCTTGTGACTCTGGTGAGTCAGGGATTTTTACGAACACAGTGTGTAGTGTTGCAAAGTCCACCGCAGGCTTGACGAGTGCTTCTCCATGCAAGGGTCCGGGTTCGAACGACTTGATTTCACCAAGAAGAATGTCAGGAGGAAAGAGCCCCCCTCGACCCGTCGTGAAGACGAGCATGCCGGGTTCAATAGTGGCGTCTTTACTGAGGAAACGAAGCTTAAGTGACGGATTGTCGCCTGTAAGTCCACGTTGCCCGCTGAGGATGCCTACTTCCGGAGTGCCATCAACTTTCGCTGAAACTTGGCAACTTTCGTCTGTAAGTAGGATCACGGTGGATGTGTTTGCAGATGGTGCATCGACTTTACCCACAAGCCCCTCGGGGGAGAGGACTGGGAGCTGGACGCCAATGCCCTGTTGTTCGCCGCGATCAATCGTGACGGTGTGCCACCAGGTTGAAGGCTGACGGCGGATGATTTTAGTAGCGAGCACCTTGAAGGGCGTGAGCTGCTGAAATTTGAGAGCTTGTCGGAGTTGGGCATTTTCTAACTCGAGCTTGCGAAGGTGAGCTACCTCCACACGTTTTTCATCGAGTTCTTCTTTAGCGAGGTTGTATTTGGTTTCCCATGCCTTGGAATGTTCGACTTCGTCAATGAATGCGAATGCTTTTTTCTCAATGCCTGACCCCCCCTTCAGGAAAGGGCTGATGATAGCGAAGTATGAATTCTGAATACTGCGCACCGTGCCATCACTGCGCGTGAGTGCCCATGCTGCACCTGCAATAAAAAGCAGGAGTGTTATCAAATTCAGCGGCTTCATGATGTTCCGAGCTTGAGAATGTTACTACTAAAAGCTCAACTACTACTACTTGTTGTGCTGGCTACACGGCGTAGGAATGATATTTCACTGAGAACTTTTCCAGCTCCCTCAGCAACGGCACTTAGAGGGTCTTCGGCGACGTGAACCGGCAGCCCAGTTTCCTCTCGTAAAAGCTTGTCGAGTCCGCGTAAGAGTGCGCCCCCGCCTGCTAATACGATACCGCGGTCAACTAGATCGGCTGCAAGCTCTGGCGGGCAGCGTTCAAGGGTTGTGCGGACAGCATCTACTATGGTCGTGAGTGGATCACTCATGGCATCGCGAATTTCCTGAGATGTGATGGTGATGGTTTTTGGGAGACCTGCGACGAGATCGCGACCCTTGACCTCCATGCTCGTTTCCTTGGGTAGGGGAGCGGCGGAGCCGAGGCGGATCTTGATTTCCTCGGCGGTACGTTCGCCGATCATAAGATTATAGGCGCGCTTCATATACTGCACAATTGATTCATCTAAGTCGTCACCTGCAGTTCTAACGCTTCGGCTGTAAACGATGCCTGAGAGAGAAATGAGAGCAACCTCGGTCGTGCCGCCACCGATATCTACAACCATGTTACCTGCTGCATCTTGAACGGGGAGGCCAACCCCAATGGCTGCAGCCATTGGCTCTTCTATGAGATAAACTTCGCGAGCACCAGCCTGCTCGGCAGATTCTCTTACGGCTCTTCGTTCTACTTCAGTAATACCGGATGGCACAGCGATTACTACACGCGGGTTGGACCGGCGTCGGCCGTTGTTCACCTTGCGAATAAAATGGCGAAGCATGGCCTCGGTGACCTCGAAGTCGGCAATTACACCGTCTCTCAGTGGGCGAATAGCTACGATGTTTCCCGGGGTGCGGCCGAGCATGCGTTTGGCGTCATCCCCGACTGCGAGCACCTCGTTGGTGCCAGAATTGATAGCGACCACTGAGGGTTCGCGTAAAACAATACCGTGATCTTTGACATAAACTAGGGTGTTAGCGGTGCCGAGGTCGATTCCGATATCATTGGATCGGAGTGAAAAGAATTTTTTGAACATGAAATGAAAATTTGGGTTAAAAAGTTAAATGTGAATAAGTTAAATAAATTGAGGATTCGTCTTACCTGAGAGCGGATTGCAACAGCTCACAGGTCTCGTCAATAAGATGAGTTTGACGTGTCAGTGTGACGCGGCCTATGACTATTTAGTGCTGGACGTGATTGGTCAAGGCGTAACACACGGAAAGCGTTGAAAAACAGGGGCTTGGCTTAGATATCCCCACTTGGCTGTGATGACTTCTAGCTGAGCTTCAACCGCTCGTCATTTTTCAAGATTTCACTCAATTCTTTCCATCCATCGGGGGTTTGTATATTGAATGTGTGAAGGTAGAGCGAGACAAGTGCTGGATCGTTTTTTTCCAGTAGGGCATCTGCGGCAGTTTTTAGTTTGCCGGCATCCAGAGTCTCGGGAAGAACACCTTCGACTTGGCCTTTGCCATCATGTGGTATTTCCATGGAGTCACAGAAGATCACTAACATGCTTTCCTGACCTTTCATGAAATAAACCTGCAGGAGGTGCTCACCGATCATGTCGCTGGTTTTAAGCTGGAGAGTTTTGTGCATCCACTCGATTTGATCGGCAACAGGCTTTTTCTGTAAAAAAGCGAGTCTCAGCTTCCGGTTTGTAGCGAGGCTGTTGAGTGCGGTTTTGTAAAGGTTGCGGTCTTCGTCACGGTACCATTGAAACATATCTTGAACGATCGATGGCTTGACGTTTTGAAAGAGTTCGTATGCGTGCATAGGGGGAAGAAGTAAGATAAAAGAGTTAAGATA
>DPWT01000050.1 GCA_003527555.1 Verrucomicrobiales bacterium
TCGTGATTAGTTACTCTAGATTCAAGAAGTTCTCGAATAAAAAATCGGCCGTATTTGCATGAGGCGGTGCGCAAACAGCTAGTTGTAGTTTTTTTCCTATCGCCCAGGTAGGTAATGATGTGGGACCATACTTGGGCTATAAAGTATCAAGCAGGTAGCTTAAGTGCAGCGCTGGTGATGGGACCTTGTTGTGATTATGCTGGCTCGATGAGATATTAAATTGAGGATAATGACTTCTAACTTTATGAGGTAGGTTTAGCCTCATGCATATGCACATCGCTCTGCGGGTATGGGATTGAGATGCCATTAGCATCGAATGCTTTTTTAACATTTTCCTGCATATCATAGAATATGCCCCAGTAGTCGCCGGCGTCGCTCCAGACACGGACTACAATGTTAACCGAGCTGTCTGCGAGTTCTTTAACTGCGATGAATGGTTCGGGTTCATTGTCTACGCGTGAATCTGCTTCAATCAGCTTTAGGATGATACCCTTCGCTTGGTCGATATCGTCATTGTAACCGATACTGAAAAGCATATCGACGCGGCGCTTGTCCTCGGCAGAATAATTGATCAGAGAGCCGGTGGCAACTGGGCCATTGGGTAGGATGATACGTTTGTTGTCGCCCGTGTTGATTACGGTGTTACAGATTTGAATGCTGCGAACTTTACCGCTATGTCCTTGGGTTTCTATAAAATCGCCTACTTTAAAAGGTTTCAGTATGAGGATGAGCACACCTCCTGCGAAATTTTGTAGTGTGCCAGATAGTGCCATACCTATTGCGAGGCCAGCGGCACCTAATATGGCTACAAATGAGGTGGTGGGGAATCCAGCAATGCTGGCGCAGGTAATCACTAAGATCACCTTGAGTGCCATGGAAACAAGGCTGTGGATGAAAGTTTCCAGCGCCTCGTCAAAATCAGTTTTATCGAACCAGCGGCGTAGGGAGCGGCTGAGGAAATTGACCACTTTCCATCCGAGCCACAAAGCAACGAGGGCTGTAAGTAGTTTCAGTCCAAAAGTGGTTCCAGTTTCGGAGATATCTTGGGTGATTTGTTGTAAGTCAATATCCATAATCGTGGTTTTTTTAGCTACTGTGTAAGATCTTAGCAATCGAAAACCGTGGCAGCTGTGGCTCGACAGCGCGCTGGCTGTATTTATCATGCTACGTATGCTTCCCAAACTTGTTACCCAGATCCCTGGTCCGCAATCACTGCATCTTGCAGATGAGCTAAAGAATTACGAGTGCCGAAATGTTACATATACGGGTACGGATTGGCCGGTGTTTTGGCAGCGAGCCAATGGTGTCAATGTGTGGGATGAGGATGGTAACCAATTTCTTGATTTAACCTCTGCTTTTGCTGTCGCTGGTCTTGGTCATGGATGGTCATCTAGTGTGATGCGTGATCAATCGGAACATATGATTCACGCGATGGGGGATGTTCACCCGACTAGGTTGAAGGCGGAACTGTGTCGTGAGTTGTCGCATTGCACGTATGAGCGGTGGGGTGAGGGTCTGGGCAAAACGACTCTTAGCAACTCAGGCTCTGAGGCGGTAGAGACGGCACTAAAAACAGCACGGCTTGCCACTGGGCGTGATGGTATCGTGACTTTTGCCAACGGCTATCATGGCCTTGGGTATGGAGCATTACTGGGTGGCGGCTTTGACAAATTTCGTGACCCTTTCGCGAGTCAGCTTGCTGATCACCGATGTGTTCTCAACTATCCTACCAACAAGGCAGAGATGGTGCGATTAGAAGATCAACTTATGGATCTGGATGGAGAGGCGATTGGTGCGGTATTGGTGGAACCTATTCAAGGTAGAGGCGGTAAGATTGTGCCTCCGAGTGATTTTTTGTCCCTTCTTCGTGATTGGTCTGACCAGCACGGTGTTGTATTGATCTTTGACGAGATCTACACTGGGTTTAATCGGACTGGAAAGCTGTTTGCTTGTGAGCATGAGGGTATTGTCCCTGATCTGATTTGTTTAGGTAAGTCAATGAGTGGGGGGTATCCAATTTCTGCATGTGTAGGGAAATCCTCAGTAATGGATGCGTGGCCTGAATCTGATGGTGAAGCGCTGCATACCAGCACATTTCTTGGCAATCCAGTTGGGTGTGCTATGGCGCTAGCATCGATTCGGGAGCATGTTCGCCCTCAGACGGCGGCAAAAGTTACTGAGCGTGGTGCTAAGCTCATTGATTTACTAAAAAATCTGAGTTGCCCGTTGATTCATGAAGTGAGGGGCCGTGGGCTGATGCTCGGCGTGGAATTGAGGCACGCGGATGGTAAGCCTGCTGGAGACGAGGCGGGAATTATTTTAACGGAAATGCTGAGATCGGGTGTGATGATGCTGGCAGATGGGCCGTGTGGGAATGTATTAGCATTTACGCCGCCATTCATCATCTCAGATGCTGAGATGCAATTTGCCGTGGATGCACTCCAGTGTGCCCTTGACCGTTAGGTGTCAGTAGCGATAGTAACTGCCGTGAGTAAATCTCCTATAGTATGGATGAATGGTACGCTGATACCAGCCGATGAGGTGCGTGTGTCACCATTCGATTTGGGATGGTCTGTCGGTTGGGCCGCTTTTGAGACCATGCCAGGTTATGACGGTAGGGTATTTGGTTTTTTGAGACACTTTGAGAGATTAAAACATTCTGCAGGGGTTATGGGAATTTATGTGCCAGCACCTGAGATCATCGAGACTGCAGTGAGTCAAGTATTGGATGTGAATGGGCTTGGGAGTGGTCGATCGAGAATTAGGCTATCACTGAGCAGTGGTGATCATTCATTAATCGGCAGTGACGAAACAAAAGACGTACAAGGAAGTGTCATGGTTACTGCCGTGAATGTAGTTGAGCAAAAAAACCAAGTAGTTCTACAGGCGTCACCATTTTCTCATAATGAGCGATCAGGTCTTTCGGGCTGCAAGACATCTTCCTATGGAGACAACTTGGTGGCTTTGCGTCAGGCCCATAAAGCGGGTGCGGATGAGGCTATCATGGTCAACACGGTTGGGCAGTTATGTGAGTGTGCCACAGCTAATATTTTTTTAGTTAGTAACGGAAAGCTGATGACGCCATCGCTCGATACTGGCTGCTTGCCTGGTGTAACCCGATCAATAATTATTGAGATAGCTCGTGAGGATGGTCTTACAGTTGAGGAAGGTGAGTTTGGAATGATTGACGTCAGTGATGCAGATGAGATTTTTCTAACAAGTTCTATGCGAGGGGTTCAGTCGGCAGTCATGATGAGAAGTGGGTCTGAAGCTGTGGGAGCGGTGACTCACCGTTTATCTGAGATTTATCATAAGAGGGTCAGAGAGGAGCTAGGGTTATGAGTCTCTCCAGTTATACCACGCCTATCCAATTGGCGGATGTTAAGAAAATACGAGTAATTCTTGAGGAGGGTGGTTTTGAATTTAAAACTAAACCATATGCGTATTTTTCAGCCAAGAAGGGAAAGCTCAATGTTACAGTCTATGAGAAAGGCCCCAAGGTTCTCATACAGGGCAAGGAGACAGAGGACTTTGTGCGTTTTACTCTGGAGCCGATGATTCTTGGTGAGGCAAAGCTTGGATACGAAGAAGTTAATGAGCCAGAAATGTTTGAGCCTCATTTTGGCGTGGATGAGAGTGGCAAAGGTGACTTCTTTGGTCCGTTAGTCATCGCTGGCGCTTATACCGATGCTAAATCGACTCGTGCCCTGCTCGACGCCGGTGTGATGGATAGTAAACGCATCACAAGTAGTGCTAAAATTGCCAAGCTGGCAAAAATCATACGCGCTACACCGGGCGTCATGCATGATGTCGTGAGTATCGGGCCGGAGAAATACAACGAGATGTATAGCAAGTTCAAAAACCTGAATCGATTACTCGCTTGGGGGCATGCTAAGGTGATTAATAATCTAGCTCAGCAAGTGCCGAGCTGCCCGCGTGCGCTCAGTGATCAGTTTGCTCGTAAGGAGGTGTTAGAACGAGAGTTGTTGCGACATGGTGTCAAAGTAAAACTCCAGCAGCGCACCAAGGGCGAGAGTGATGTGGCAGTTGCTGCTGCCTCGATTCTTGCCCGTGAGCGATTTGTTAATTGGATTGAGCAATCGAGTGAGAAGTCGGGTGTTAAAATCAGGCTAGGTGCGGGCCCACATGTGCTTGATGCAGCGCGTGAACTCGTTGCTGAGCATGGTGAGAGTATTCTGCCCAAGGTGGCAAAAATGCATTTCAAGACGGCGAAGGAGGTTTAAGGCGCTAGGGCGGATTGGCCTCAATCCGTTGCACGTAGTATCTGCCCTCAAGCTTCGGCGGATTGAGGCCAATCCGCCCTACCACTTGCATGCATTTCCAACCAATCGATGCACTCCTCTAACAAATCGCGATCCATCGCGTGAACGTCTTCGCCTTTCCCGAGATCTTTGAGCAGCAGGACAGTGAGTTGTCCTCCGAGATGCTCGCGAAATTCATCAAGCCCTTTAAACACAGCTCGCGTGCCATCATCGGCTTTCATCTCTAGTGATGCGTGCCAGGTGGGTAACTTGAGTTGCTTCAGTACTCTGAGGATACGCATTGCAGAGTCTTCGTCGAGTCGCCCTGTCTTCCAAGAGTATAGGCTATCCAGTGCGACCCCGACGCCCACAGCATCGGCATGAGTGAGTTCGAAATCCGTAAGCTGTTCCATCTTGTGTGCCGCCCAGTGGCCGAAGTCGAGAGGTCGGCTACTTCCTGTTTCAAAGGGATCGCCTCCGTATGCAATGTGTGATGCGTGTAGGAGTGCGGAGCGCTCTACTGTTTCCTCCAGTGTGTGAGGGTGCAGCACGCTGAGTTGCTCGATGTTATCCTCGATCCAGTGAAAAAATCCAGCATCCTTAACCAGGGCCACTTTGACCGCCTCCACGAGGCCGGCACGCCGCTCGGTTTCGGGCTGGCCGTGAAGGAAGGTGAAGTCGTTCACTACCGCATAAGGAACGGCGAAGGTGCCGAGAAAATTTTTCTTTCCGTAAGCATTGATGCCGTTTTTGACACCCACGCCACTATCGTCTTGGGAGAGTGCTGTGGTGGGAAAACGAACCAGCCTAATGCCGCGGTGGGCAGTGGCAGCAGCGAGGCCAATCACATCGAGAAACGCACCGCCGCCAATGCAGATGATGTAGGAATGCCGGTCGATACCTGCTTTTTCGATCGCATCCCATGCGGTTTGCAGTGTGTTGGCATCTCTTTTGCAGTCTTCTCCGCCTTGGTAGGCGATGGTGCCAAGTGAGACATAACCAGGCATGCGCTCCATGTAGTTCTCTACCTGTGTCTGAAGTTCTGGGAATGCGTCTGCCACTCCTTGATCGATAAAGGTTAGCACCTTCGCCTGACCATTGGTCTCCAAGAGATCAATAAGCAACCGATTATCTAAGTTGAATGCATCCCTTGTGAATCTCACACGGTGTTTGCTGGTAATCCGGATATCGTAGTCCTTGCCTTGCATGTTGGGTGATACGTTAATTATGCCAGAAATATTAGCACGGAATGCCAAGAAAGCTACTATTACAAGAAAACCTCACGCCTATCCGAGGTTTCAGTAAAAAAAATCCGTGCAATCCGTGTAATCCGTGGTTTTCTACTCGCGACATGAGCGATATCCAAGACATCAACATTACCATGAAGACCGGCAAGGGAGACATTAAGATCCGTATGTTTGCCGGTGACACCCAGGTGACCTGTGCCAGTTTCCTGAACCTCGCCAGTAAGGGGTTCTACGACGGCCTTACATTTCACCGCGTGATTGCTAACTTTATGATCCAGGGCGGTGACCCCACCGGCACAGGATCAGGAGGCCCAGGCTACAAGTTTGAGTGTGAGTGCAAGCCACACCTGAAGCACGACAAGGCAGGTATTCTCTCGATGGCAAACGCCGGACCGAACACCAACGGCTCGCAGTTTTTTGTCACTCACGGCCCCACACCGCACCTCGACGGAATGCACACTGTGTTTGGCGAAGTTACTGAGGGGCAGGATGTAGTTGATTCTATTGCAGGAGGCGACACCATCGATTCTATTGAAATCCACGAATCTACTGATGCCCTGTTTGCAGCCCAGGCCGACCGCATCAATGACTGGAATGCATAATCTCTGATCACAGCACACCTATCACCTCTTCTATGCTCTACCTGCTGTCACCGGCAAAGACACTCGATTACGATTCGGAAGCACCGTCGCTACGTGCAACGATGCCTCGTTTTCTTGATCAATCGGAAGAGCTTGCCGAGGTGATGAAAAAAATGAAGCCAGTGCAGTTGGAAAAGCTCATGAGCATCTCTAGCAAGCTGGCAGCATTGAATGCGGAGCGGTTTGACGACTGGCGATCTGATTACAGTAGACCCGAGGCAAGGCAATCGATCCTTGCATTTAAAGGTGACGTTTATCAGGGGCTTGCCGTTGAGGATTGGCAGACGGAAGACTTTTCCGAAGCGCAGAAATCTATTCGTATCCTCTCTGGTCTCTACGGTATCCTGCGACCGCTCGACCTGATGCTGCCCTATCGATTGGAAATGGGCACCAAACTCAGCACCCCACGCGGAAAAAACCTATACGATTTCTGGTCGGACACCCTTACTCACAACCTGAACAAAGATCTCAATGCAAAGGGTGACGCTGTCATCAACCTTGCGTCGAACGAATATTTCTCTGCTGTTCAACCGAAAGAACTGAAAGCACCTGTCATTAC
>DPWT01000020.1 GCA_003527555.1 Verrucomicrobiales bacterium
GCACTGGAAAAGTTTGATCGCCAACTGCCTCATTTATTTGAAAAAATGAAACCCGACGATTTGCTCATCCTTACCGCCGATCACGGTAACGACCCAACGTGGATAGGCACCGACCACACTCGTGAGCATGTCCCGATATTACTCTATCAGAAGAACACACCACCCAGCGATCTAGGGTTCCGTGACACCTTCGCCGACATTGCCCAAACCATCGCCCAAGCCTTTCAGCTTTCAGCCTTTGAGCACGGCACTGTTTTTGAACAAAAAACAAATCATCAAACTAACAAATTATAATATGACTCCACACATCGAAGCCAATCCTGACGATTTTGCCGCCACCTGCCTATTACCAGGCGATCCACTGCGGGCGCAATACATTGCCAAGAATTTTCTCACCGACGTCAAACAAATCAACTCAGTTCGTAACATGCTCGCCTTCACTGGCAGCTATCACGGCACAGCTGTATCAGTGATGGGCAGCGGCATGGGCATCCCATCCATATCCATCTACGCCAAAGAACTAATCACCGAGTATGGTGTCGAAAACCTCATTCGTGTAGGGAGCTGCGGTGCTGTTAACCCTAAGGTCAAAGTGCGCGACGTCTTAATTTGCATGGGTGCATGCACAGATTCCGCAGTCAATCGTCAAAGATTTCAAGGTCACGATTATGCTGCTATCGCGAGCTACCCACTACTTAAAGCACTCAACGACGCCGCCGAATCGTTGAACATTTCAGTTACAAACGGTAATATGTTTTCCGCCGATCTCTTCTACACTCCTAATCCATCAATGTTCGATACAATGGAAAAAATGAATATCCTCGGTATCGAAATGGAAGCTGCTGGGCTATACGGAATAGCTACTGAATATGGCGCCCGTGCTGCAGCCATCTGCACGGTATCTGATCACATCCGAACGGGTGAAGCCACGACTGCAGAGGAACGCCAATCAAGCTTCTCTGAAATGATGCAAATAGCACTTGATGCAGCCCGCCTGATTGATCCAACTAATACAACAACCCCATGAAAGCTGAAGAATTACTCAGGCATGCTTCAAAAGCACGAAACTTAGCTTATGCTCCCTACTCAAAATTTCGAGTAGGCGCAGCACTACTATCCAAAGACGGAGAAATTTTTACCGGCTGTAATGTTGAGAACGCCTCTTATGGCCTAACCAACTGCGCAGAGCGTACCGCCGTTTTTAAAGCCGTATCTGATGGCGTCACTGAATTCACCGCAATTGCTATCGCTGTGCCTGGCGGTGCTTCTCCCTGTGGGGCTTGTAGGCAAGTGCTGAATGAGTTTAATCCCACCATGACAATTATGCTTGGGGATGAAAATGGACAACTCATACGCATTACGAGCGTGGATACCCTCTTACCGGATGCATTTGGTCCAGAAAACCTCGCAAAATAACGACTATTCCCTTTTATCCTCGGAAAAATTTTCCTAGTCTGGAACAGCGATTAATCACTTTCCCATGCGCGTATTTCTCATACTTTTCAAAAAAGAATTTAAGCAGTTTTTTCTCACGCCCTTCGGTTGGGTAGTTCTTGCACTCGTTCTTCTGATGCAAGGTTTCTCAATGACACACGCAATGGAGATAATGAAGGACAGGCCATTGGCTGAAAACTTCATCTTTGTCTCCCTACACTCTCCAAATTTCTGGTTCTATTTTCTATTTATTTTCCCACTTCTGACCATGCGGTTATTTGCCGAAGAAGACAAAGCAGGGACTCTTGAAACGCTCATGACTGCGCCCGTCACTACCACGCAGGTTGTTTTCTCAAAATACACTGCCGCACTCTGCTTTTATGCTATGTTGTGGCTCCCCATGCTTTTGCACTTAAAAATATTCGAATGGGTGAGCGGTAACCATGCCCCCCACGAGCCCGGACACCTATTAGGCACATACACCATACTAATGCTTATTGGAGCATTTTTTCTAGCTGTTGGCAGCCTAGCATCAGCCCTAACATCAAGCCAAATCGTCGCTGGCATCATCACGATAACAGCTCTTGTCATGCAGTTTTTCTTGGGTCTCGTGCCTTACTACACCGGCGAAGGGTTCCAAGCTGTCTCAATTTTCCATTATGTCTCAATCCAAGAACATCTTGCTAATTCCGCTAGAGGTCTGTTAGACACTCGACCGATTATATATTTCGGCAGCATGGCTGCTATATTTCTATTTCTCACCCACGTCGCGCTCGATTTCCGGCGATGGAAATCCTGACAAACCGCTTTCCTACACTTCATCAGACATGTCTGAATCCAAATCAACATCTTCTCAAATTGCACGTCCCGTTGAGCGCGTCGGCAGAACCATCAACCTGTGCATTCAGCTGGTATGCTTCATCGTCGTGGTTGTCGCGGCCAACTACTTGAGCTGCGCACGCCACCAACGATACGACTTGACTGAGCGCCATGATTTCACCCTGTCCGATACAACCGAGCAGTATCTCGAAAGTGACGTTATCCAGAAACGTGAAGCACCACTCAAAATCATTGCTGTGATGCGGCGGGCATCTCCACACTACACCCGTGTATTTAATCTTTTGGAGGAGTATCAACGCAAAGGAGGTAGTAAAATCAAGCTGGAGATCATTGATCCTATCCGCCAGACCGATAGAACTCTCGAGATCGAGAACACCTACAAAAGACCCTACTCAGAGGATATGATTATTGTGGATGGTCGTCCGTCAGAGCCCAACAAATCTGAAACCAATAATGAGGGCAATGATGTCACCTCTACAAAAACCAAATCAACGCAAATTGCAGTAAATAGCCAACCCGACAAAAATACATCCAAAAAGCTCTCTGCGCACGTGCGTACGCAGTATGTTTCCAATCTTTACCTACAAGATAAGCGTGGCCAAATATTGGCATGGCAAGACGAAGATATTATTACCTCTTCGATCATCGGGGCCATTGAGGGTATTCCACGTCGCATCTACTTCGCAGCAGATAAGGCTATTCTGGAGGCAAACAAAGGCGAGAGTCCACCTTGGAAGAATCTCGCGCAACTACTCTGGCAGCAGAATATATTGCTTGAACCACTGCGAATCGCACAAATTGAAAGTATCCCAAAAGACGGCGAGGGATTTGCCCTCATCGGGCCCCAATATGATTTGACAAAGAAAGAAATCGAAGTTCTCAGTGAATACTGGAGTAGGAATAAATCCTCACTTTTTATCACCATTGATCCTCAGGTCAGCATTCCTAATCTCAAAGTTTTCCTTCGAAGCAACGGTATAACTCCTCTCAAAAATCGTATCATGACTGTGAAAGATCGACAGGCCATCTCCAATGTTCAAACCTTGTTCACCAGGGGTTCAGGAGTCACCGAATCTTTGGGTGGAAAAACCACTATGTTTGAGGGCTCTTCCTCGAGCCTCGAAATTAATGCAAACGATAACTCATTAATCAATCGCCGTATTCGTCCTTTTTCGCTCATCCAGGCCATCGATGGATATTGGGGCGAAACACGGTTCCAAAAAGAT
>DPWT01000219.1 GCA_003527555.1 Verrucomicrobiales bacterium
GGCCCCGACCCCATTAACTATTTTCATCTAATCCTACATACTATGTCATACAGATAGCTATCTCGTTCAGCCAATAACGCTAGCCCGCTTTCGTTTTTCCAGGTTTTTTTAGAATGTTTGAATTCAAATTCAGCCTGTGAAAATGCCAATTCCAAAGTCTCATGCCAAGTATCCGTGATCCAGATACCTGTCTGGTCGTAATAGTTCAACAAGTAAGCTTCTTCGCCAGGAAAAGCATCTGGACTAAGATTTATTGAAATATAATGAGGCTCTACGTCGTGTGCACCAGCAGAGAAATTATAATGTTTACAAGCATGAGTTCGGTGATGGCGATGATTTATTTCAGTCCAACCAATCAACGGAGTTATTAAAAAATCAGGAACAGTAAATCTCATATCACTCACAAATTGGTCTAATTACAGAAACAGTATTAACATGATAATTTGAAATTGTCTGTTTATTTGCATTTCTAATCATTAAGTTCATTTGGAATTCTCTAGATGTACCGCCTTTCCCTCTCTTGGCAGAAGAAGGCCATCGAACTACTCTACGTCCATTGCTAGATACCCATACGTTTGAATCCTTTCTACTCACACGATAGTTAGGCCCTATGAATCTTAACGCCATATATGCTGCCTCCCATCTCGTATATACTGCATCTTCCCCCTGATTCCCCCAACCTTTATTTGCCCTGTCGATTACGCGATTCACTTGCTTACAGCGACTGCTTCCCTTCCTTGGGAAAGATATATTTCTGTTATATTGCCAAAGTTGGTGTTCATAAAATGATGTCTTTGTATAGTTCAACGCACCACGGATACGCAACCGATAGTTAGAATTCGGGTTAATGGGATTCCCTCGAGGATTGGAGCCTCGACCTCTGAGTCCACTCGGATCTATGATATTCACTGAATCTCCACCCACCGTGGCACGGCCGTGCAAGTAGAATATTGACTATACCTTTGGAGAGTTAGACCCTACGTCTTACACTGATAAAGTTTCGCATATTCGGTATTGGTAAAGTTGACCTTATCTCTAAAATCCATGGGTTCTTTACTATTGTTGGGGATGCCAGTAGCGGCACTAACTAGTGTAGTGAGACAACATGCTATGGACATTACTAACAGCCTCATTGAACACGGGGCTTTGTTTTCAACCATACAAACACTCCACCAAGGGCGAGGATGATGACAAGCATGACTGGCCATTTACCCCACAGGGATTCTTGGTCATATGATGTTGTGCCAACTGAGTCAGGCTCATTTGAGCCCCGGTTTGGCACTTGTGTTTCAGATAAACTGTCAGCTTCACCACGCTGACCACGGTTTTCCTTGGCATCCTGCGCCCTCTTCCTCTGTTCGTGCTTTTTCAAAAGTAGTTTCGCGTTGCTCCGGGTCAGCTCGTCTTCACTCTCAGAAAGCTCTTTTGCAAGTTTCAGGACTTCGGGATGACCAACTGCCATAAAGGTAAATGTTGACATAGCCCCAGAGCCTTTCAGCACATTACCTTTTTCAATACAACTTCTAACAAATTCAGCTAATTTACCAAAAACATAGTCCTCATTGAATTTTATTCCATCCATACGAAGCTGTCTGGCTTTTGAGCAAGCAAACCCAAAAAAATGCATGTTTTTTCCACCGCCGTCTTTACTAAAATCCAGTTGATCGACTAGTTGAATAATCGCTTCAGGAGGAAGTTCCCGTATGTATTGTTTAGCCTCGGGCGTTGCTCTGACATATGAAGCAAACCGATGAATTTTTTCCTGTGAGAATTCGGCAGCATTGACGATTCCACATGCTACTATACTTGCAATGAATATGATACGCATAATATAATTCATGGTGCATTTTGCACCTGCGGGTGCTGGTTAATTGTTTGTTCTTCCGCCATACGTAGTCGCTTGTCATTGATAAAATCATCCGCTTGGATCGTGTTCACATTCAGCCCCATCAAATTGTAAGAAGGATAATTATGGCTGCCACTATTGAGCAAGATATGACCAAGCTCATGAGCCAGTGTGTATTTTTTTGCCAGACCTGACATCACAATATTGTTATGAATATCCTGTCTTCCTGCGCCAAAAGTGGCAGGAACATAAGAATAGCCTGCCGACTCTACACTCTGATCTGTGAAATCTGTGATTCTAGGTACATAAAAGATCTCAATATCAGCATCATTTGCGGTTGCCACAGCAGTCAGAAAGGCATCTTCCTCAGCCACCGTGCCTGTCTGTCCCACATCCTGAATCTGGTAACCGTCATCAAGATTTATGGAACTCGGGATTTCCTTGACCACAGGGCCGACGACATTCACATCCAGACCAATCTGAGCATAACGTTCCTTGAGAACCTTGATATGTTCATTGACGATGGCCTCCGCCACAAGCGGCAGGTTCTGGTTCTGCTTCTTGATACGCCAAATTTTGACAGTGACTTGCTTCCTCGCCTTCACAGGCAAATCGATGTTGACGACATCCTCCTTGCCGTTGAGCTTGACCGATACGATCCTTACAAGTCCGCCAAGGGCAGCTTTATGGGATCGGTCACCTTTGAACTCATCAACAAACATGTCGTTCTCCTCTCCCGCCAGATCCTGCGAGTGGGCATCGTCCAAGTCGTCCGACACAAGAATCATAGACTTGGTGGTAAGGATTCCCTTTTCCTGGTCATACTTGAGTTCGATTTCCGTTTGGGGGTCGCGGTATTCCGGCTTTTGCGCATGACCAGTCTGCAACATGATAGATACCTCGCTATTCTCGGGAAGCCCGGGAATCCTTACATAAAAACGGTCTTCATCCTGACTAATCCGGTATTCGCCACTCAGGGCGTTTGGACCGGCGTCGATAAGTGTACCTCCCCGCATTTTAGCGATTTTCAGGTCCTGGGCGTTGACAAGCTCATCCGCGACCTCAGCTCCGCTGGCATCGAGCTTAGGAATGACTACCTCCACGGGCAGTGAAGCTACCATAACCATGCTAGGCAATGTACCGTCCCCAATATTCGTCGCCGTGAGGTCTATTTCTACGGACAGGGTGGCGTCATCAGGGGCGGTAACCACTTTTACCTGTTCAACATATGCGGGAAAGAAATACTCAAGGCCGAATCCGTCTATTTCCGCGTCCAGCCACTGGTCGTGCCGATCGTTGACATCAATGCTCCCGGTGATCGCATCCAGTCCGGCAGGGCGAATGTCCCAGGAGAGGACATCATTGAATTCAGAGCCATCTCCTGTGGTGAATGTGGGGTATTCGTCACTCGCCACCGCTATCACCAACAGGCGGCTTTCTCCCGCAGGGATTGTGACGGTTCTGCTACGCGTCTTTGCTACATCCTCTTCCATGTCTCCTGTGAGAATGAACCACTCGGCATCAGGTGTGTCCGTGTCGTCGTTGGGGTCGGTGGAGCTGTCAACCTCACCACCGTCCGTAATACCGTCGCCGTCGGTATCGGCATTATTTGGATCTGTGTTATATAGCTGCTCTTCGGAGTTTGTTAAACCATCGTTGTCTGGGTCGCCGGATGCACCATTGATCACGTTAGTAGCTCCATCGTCATTGGGATCTAATCCATTTGCAGACTCCCACCCATCTAACAAAGTATCACCATCCGTATCGGGGTTTAAAGGATCGGTCATTGACGAGGTAAGCTCATCCATGCTGTTCAGGCCATCATTGTCGAAATCATAATTCTCTGGGTCTGCCACCACGACATCCGTGTATTTGAGACGGACGAACATTTTGTCTGTATTACAGGAGAAATTATACTCGTAGTTTCCTGTGCCTGATTCAATTTCTGGAAAAAATGACCAGCTTTGCAGATCGAAAGAATACTGTAAAAACACCGTTTGTGCGCCACCAATCCACGTCATTTTACATCCTGTGGGTGTGTGCTCGACATCCGGCGGCGGCAGTTCGGCAAAGGCGGCGGACGACAATATCAAGCAGGTGAGAATGGTGCGTTTCATTTACTTGGCCTCCTTTCCTGCAATTGGAGTTTTCTTTTTCCAATAGTTGATAATTATATCCTTCTTCGGAGGGGGATTTAATCTCAGCTCTTCCTGTTTCCTGAGATAGATATGGTGGTTCTTTTTGCGCTCACGCCATGCCTTCATCAGTTCGGGACGATGCTCATCGTATAGATCGTGAATGGCTTCGATGAATTCCATCGCCGCATCGTTTTCCTCATCGCCTTTCATCACCATGTAAGCCGCTCCTCGCTCCGCCAGCAGGGGCAGCCTTGGAATATCTGGAAGCGAAGCGCGGTATCCCGCCTTTATTTCCTTCTGAAGCTGTTCTGTGTCGACATTTCCCGAGAGCAGGAACATATTGTAACGCTTGCCCCTGCCCTCAAATTCATGAAAACCGCCAAGGTGGTTCCAATCCACATTGGAATAGACGGCATATTCCTTGCCCTCATACCACCAACGGACATGCGTTGTCTTGTGATCGTAGATGGTGGCCGATACTGTGAAAAAACCTCCCGATTCTTTTACATCGCTGATCCACTTTCCTAATTGTCCTCTACTGCGATCAGTTTCCTCTGCGTTCAAAGGTTTAGCTGGATTCTGAGCGGTATCAACAGGAGCCTGAACCTTGTTGATAATGACTTTGTGGTCTTTCTTCTGATGCACCATGCTCCAGTTGATTGTAAACTGAGGCAATACCTTCGGCAGAAAGGAAGGCGAAGGCTTGCCGTCAGAAACGCCACCGATAATTTTTGTCGAAGCATTAGGAGGCTTGCCTAGGAATTCACCGGCAAGAAGAGGGACGTTCGCAAAGGCCACGAAACAGAATACACACAAAATTCTTTTCATAATATACCAGAGGATTAATTACTAACATATTCATCTAAATTGAAGCCATGGCAAGGAAAAATGATCTTTTCCAACGCGGCCTCATTATCGACAGTATTTATTTTACCTATAACCAACCTTACCACGGCACTCAAGGACTCTTGGGGGAAAAGAAAGTAATGGAGTGCGGGTTTGTAACCCGCGGCTGGCCTAGTGCTTGGGTTGATGCGAGTTACAAACCCGCGCTCCATGCCTACTGCGCAGCTAGTCGCCTGAGC
>DPWT01000034.1 GCA_003527555.1 Verrucomicrobiales bacterium
TCATATTTGCTATCGTGGCCCCTTGCAGGTGTACAATACGTAATGCCAGTGCATGCATCGGGACTAGCACTCACATGGGTGAGCATATCATAGCACTAAAAAATTCGATCTAATGCTCGAGCACAGCAAGAGGTATGGCACACTACCATACACAGACTGCCTCTACTTTACTGCAGCATTAATCAGATCGAGGAAGCTCTGTGGCTCAAGACTAGCTCCCCCCACCAGGCCGCCGTCGATGTCTGGCTGAGCAAGAAGTTCACCTGCGTTGTCCGCCTTCATACTACCACCGTATTGGATACGAATCTTATCGGCAAGCTCTTGAGTGTAGAGATCTGCAATTACAGAGCGAACAAATGCATGTGCATCCTGTGCCTGCTCGACAGTAGCTACGACGCCAGTTCCGATTGCCCAGACAGGTTCGTAAGCAACGACTATTCCCTTCATTTCCTTCTCTTCGATTCCTGCCAACCCTTCGGTGATCTGGCTGCGGAGAACAGCCTCAAGTTTACCACCTTCGCGTTCTTCGAGTGTCTCACCAATACAAAAAATTGGCTTCAACTGTGCCTCAAGCGATTTTTTGACCTTCGCGTTGATAATGGTATTGGTCTCGCCGTAAAGTGTGCGTCTCTCGGAGTGACCAATGATGACGTAACGCACGTAGAGCTCTTTCAACATCATTGTGCTAATTTCGCCTGTGAACGCGCCGTTGTCCTGCTCGGAAACGTTCTGCGCTGCAATCGCAACAGCAGAGTTCGATGACAGAGCTGCAACAGCGGCAGTGAGTGAAACGAAGGGAGGTGCAACGACTATATCGGCTTCAGCCGTTAGCTTGCCGAGTTTACCAGAAAAGGTGTTAAGGAAGTCCTCTGTATCACGAGGCCCTTTGTTCATTTTCCAATTGGCGGCGATGATTGGTTTGCGCATAATATTGTTAGTTAGCTGGTTGATTGATCAGGCATTAGTTAAGGCTGCGACTCCGGGAAGAGTTTTGCCTTCGAGCAGTTCAAGTGAGGCCCCACCCCCTGTGGAGATAAAGTCAAAATCATTCGAATTTCCAAATTTCTTCACGGCGGTTACGGAATCTCCGCCACCGACAATGGTGAGAGCTGAAGATTTGGCTACCGCCTTAGTGAGTGCCTTAGTCCCTGCGGCAAAATTGTCCAATTCAAAAACTCCCATCGGCCCGTTCCAGAGCACTGTCATCGCGCCGGAAACAACTTCAGAGAAGTCCTCAATAGCTTGATCACCAATGTCGATACCCTCCCAGTCATCTGGAATTTCACCTCCATTTTCGTAAGCAGCTGTGACCTTCGTCACAGCATTGGGGGAAAACTCTTGAGTAATACGGGTGTCTGCGGGCAGGTGAAAGTGAATCCCTTTTTCTTTGGCTTCCTCGAGAATTTCTTTAGCCAGATCAAGGAAATCATCTTCAACCAATGACTTGCCAATTTTATAACCCTGCGCCTTGCGAAAGGTATAGGCCATGGCACCACCAATAATAAAGGTGTCTGCCTTACTCATCATTGCTTTGATAACCTGGATCTTGTCGGAGACCTTGGCTCCTCCCATGATGGCAACAAATGGTTTGCCTGGTTCTTGGAGTTTTCCTTCAAGAAATTCAAGTTCACGCTCGATGAGCAAACCCATGGCGCTCTGAGAAACATGATGTGCAACGCCCTCAGTGGAGGCGTGCGCGCGGTGTGCCGTGCCGAAAGCATCATTAACAAAAATTTCAGCCTCATCAGCTAGGATACGCGCGAAGTCGGAGTCGTTAGATTTCTCCTCAATATGGAAGCGGGTATTCTCTAACAAAAAAACCTCGCCGGTTTTGATTGTAGCGCGTGCGGCCTTGGCCTCATCACCTATACAGCTTGAGGTAAAGCCAACCTCTTTTCCTAGCAACATACCGAGCCGCACAGCCACAGGGAGGAGCGAAAACCTAGAGTCTGGTTCTCCATTTGGTCGACCTAGGTGCGAACAAAGAGTAAGCTTGGCACCACCGTCGACGAGCAACTGGATCGTTGGTAACGCAGCTTGGATACGGGTGTCATCGGTAATTTCTCCTTGGTCGTTGAGAGGCACATTAAAGTCCACACGCATAAGGACGGCTTTCCCGTGAACGTCGAGATCGCGAATACTAAGCTTTGCCATAATTGGTTATATTTTGAGGTAAGAGGAAAAAGGCGGAGGAAGTTGCCCTCCCCCGCCTTAGATAAAGTATCAATTCGATTAAGCACCGAGCATGACGAGACCATCAGCAGCGCGGCAGGAGTAACCCCACTCATTATCATACCATGAGCAAACTTTCACGAAGTTGCCATCGTTCACCATCGTGAGATCTGAGTCGAATACAGAACTGTGAGGATCACTAACGATGTCTTGCAGAACCAGTGGGTCTTCAGAGTAGCTGAGAATGCCTTTCATTGGGCCGTCGGCTGCAGCTTCTTTAAAAGCAGCATTAACTTCCTCAGCAGTAACATCTGACTTGAGGATAGCGACAAAATCTGTAAGCGAGCCTGTGGGTGTAGGAACACGGAAGGCTCCCCCATTGAGCTTACCTTTCATTTCAGGAATCACCTCAGCAATGGCAACAGCAGCTCCTGTTGAGGAAGGCACAATGTTGATAGCAGCAGAGCGACCACGACGAAGATCCCCGTGCGGTGCGTCGAGTAGATTCTGATCGCCAGTGTATGAGTGAATAGTGCTCATGAAACCCTTTTCAATACCCCACTTATCGTTGAGAACCTTAACCAATGGCGCAAGACAATTGGTGGTGCACGATGCGTTGGAAACGATGTTGTGCACCGATGCATCATAAAGATCATCATTGATGCCAATACACATAGTTAGGTCTGGGTTTTTGGCAGGTGCAGAAATAAGAACTTTTCTTGCTCCGGCATCAATATGCTTTTGAGCACCCTCTCGTGAGGTAAAGAAACCAGTCGATTCAAGAACAACATCGACTTTGAGTTCACCCCATGGCAGTGCAGCTGGATCACGCTCCGCAGTGGCATGGATTTTGTGCCCATCAACGATGATGGAATCATCATCATAAGTGACATCATAAGAAACACGACCTTGCGCTGAATCATACTTCATGAGATGTGCCAGAGTCTTATTGTCTGTGAGGTCATTGATTGCGACGACGTTTTTAAGTTCGCCATTTTGCACAAGGGCGCGCAGCACGTTGCGTCCGATGCGTCCAAATCCATTAATTGCATAGTTTGCCATGTTCTTTTTCGATTGTTGGTTGTCCGCCTGACAGTTTGTCTCGCGGGGCGTGGATTATGACTCTGGATGGCATCGCGTCAATACCTGCTTCAAGGAATCCCTGACATTCTCATAAAGCGCCGCATTTACAGATGTTGGCTCGCTTTTTAAGTTGCTAGTGTGGTCATGCAGCCCTATGGCTCGCCATCCACCACCACTGCTATGACTGATATCCCATTTTCACAACTAGGCCTTTGCGATGAACTACAACAAGCTATTCGCGACCTCGGTTTTGAGAGCCCTTCACCCATTCAGGCACTCGCCATTCCAACTATTCTAGAGGGAAACGATATCGTTGGACTCTCTGAGACAGGCTCAGGAAAAACAGCGGCCTTCACACTCCCTGCTCTGCAGATGGTCGACCGCGACGACTCCGTGGCACAAGTTCTTATCCTCTCGCCCACCCGTGAGCTCTGCGTGCAGGTCTGCGAAGAGGTACACAGGCTCGGAAAACACATGCAAGGCCTGCGCGCAGTGCCTGTTTACGGAGGCACACCCATTGAGCGCCAAATCACCCAGCTCAAACGTGGCGCGCACATTGTGGTGGGTACTCCCGGACGCCTGCTCGATCACTTGCGCAGAAAAACTCTCAAGCCTGCCACTATCAAACTGGCCATCCTCGATGAAGCTGACCGCATGCTGGACATGGGATTCCGAGAGGACATGGAAGATCTATTGGGTGCACTGCACGCGGATCACCAGACACTCTTCTTCTCGGCAACGATGAATAAGCAAGTGCAGAAGCTAATCCAAAAATTCGGGAACGACCCGAAAGAAGTCTCGATCAAGAGTCAGACTAAGACAGTATCCACCGTCAGTCAGTCATATTATGAAGTGCGCAATCGCTCTAAGGTCGAAGTGCTCACCCGTATTATTGACACCAGCAACCCACGCCTCTCTGTCGTATTCTGCAACACCAAACGTAGTGTTGACGAGTGCACCGAGGCTCTCATCGCGCGAGGCTATGGAGCAGACAAGCTCCACGGCGACATCACCCAACAACAGCGTGAGCGCACTACCCGTAAATTCCGTGACGGCAAATTCGAAATTCTCGTAGCTACAGATGTGGCAGCACGTGGATTGGATATTGATGACGTGGACGCCGTATTTAACTACGATATACCACAAGACCCCGAAGACTATGTGCACCGTATCGGAAGAACAGGGCGCGCCGGCCGCGAGGGTAAGGCCGTCAGTTTTGTCTTCGGCCGCGACATTTACCGCCTGCAAAGTATTGAACGATATACGAGCCAAAAAATCGAGCGTGCTAAAATCCCTAGTCAGGAAGAAGTGGAGGGTAAACGCGCTGATCAATTGTTTGATCTCGTCAAGAATCAGCTCGAAAAGGAATACACCCGAAGTTACAGGCATTATATCGATCGATTGTTAGATGATGGTCACACCGCCACAGACATCGCTTCTTCTCTTTTTGAATTACTTCGGGATGCGGTTGGACGCGAAGGCGAAAAAATCGCCGAAGACGACCCCAACTACAAACCAGGTGACCGGAAAAAGCCCCGCAAGGATCGTGGAGAGCGTGGAGATCGCAAGGGAGGCCAACGTGGCGACCGCAAACCGCGCGAGAAAAACCCCAATGCAGAAACTCTTTTCCTAAGCCTCGGGACCTCACAAGGTATACGTGCCGGAGACATCCTTGGTATGTTTTACAGAGAAGGCGGCGCACCCGATGGCAGCGTCGGCCAGATTCAGCTTTTCCCTCGCCATTCACTCGTGGATGTTGAAAAAGGCTGGGCAGAAAAAATAATCAAAAAACTCAGTAATTCAAAACTGCGCGGTCAGCGGTTTCGAATTGGTCCCGACCGGATGTCTTAATCCCCCTGTATGTGGATGCCGATTTCCTGTCTACCGGATCCGGCAACGTCATCTCGACAATATCCTCGTAGTATAACATGGAGAAATCCCCCTCGATGTCCTCGACAATACAGCTCATCGTCTCTACCCAATCGCCACTGTTAAGATAGTGCACACCTTGCTTAATTTCGTCACATGGCGTATGAATATGCCCGCAAATAATCCCTGAACACCCCCGTTTGCAGGCGAGTTCGACAAGTTTATCCTCATACCGGCTAATAAAGTTAACCGCTGATTTCACCTTACTCTTGATTGCCTTGCTAACGGAATAATGCTCCTTACCCCGCAGCTCACGGTAGCGATTGTAGAGGCGGTTAACCTTGAGCAGGGCATCATATCCGATTGAACCAACCACAGCTATCCAGCGGTGCCCCGTTGATACGCTATCAAAGCCATCACCGTGCAGAACAAGATACTTCTTCCCCTTTGCACTCGTAAGGATATACTCCTTTGCACAATGTAATTTATCGAGTGTGATAGGCAGAAAACGAGTCATGAAGTCATCATGATTCCCACGTAGATAAATGATCTCGGTTTGCTCCTTCTCCATCTTTTTAAGCAAGGCACGGATGACGCGCGTATGAATATTGCGCCACTTTTTGCCACGCTTCAGAGCCCAAACATCAATAATATCACCATTGAGAATGATCCGCTGACAGCGCACGCGTTTGAGCACATCAATGACTTCACGCGCCTTGCTGTCATCTGTACCCAAATGAATATCCGATAAAATGAGTGTCCGCATCTGAATTCGTTTACGACGTGTCGTCTGCCCTCGAGCTTTTCCACTCTCCTCCAGAAGTTCACGCAGATGGCCTTCAAATCTCTCTGTAACTGCTCTCCAGCCAATCTTCTCTGCAGATTCCCGGGCACGTCTCCGTATTTCACCATGCTCGCAGAGTTGGAGGGAACGAATCGCTTGACGGATGAATTCATTTTCGTCCCCTTTCTTAGCCAGCAAACCATTCTTACCGCAAATAACATGCTGACTCGCCGCTGCATAATTATAAGCAATGACAACAGCTCCACTCGCCATACCTTCTAGCAAGACATTTCCAAACGTCTCAGATTCACTGGGGAAAATAACGATATCCGCTGAGGCGTAATGCTTCGCAAGGTCTTCACCCGACTGAGCTCCGGCAAATTGTACTGAACCATACTCTTGCTCCAGAACAGCACGCTGAGGGCCGTCGCCCACTGCGATACACACCAAGCCTGGAACCTCATTTTGCATCTGCCCAAAAACTTGCATGGCAAAGGGTAGGTTTTTTTCCGGAGCCACACGACCTACGATCATTGCCACGGGAGTCGTGGCACGAGCACCCCATGACGCCCTGAGTTTGGCACAGCGTTTCTGAGGTGAAAATAACAGGGTATCTACCCCACGCCCAACAACTTTGATATTGGTAAAACCATCCTCCAGCAACATCTGACGCACACCCTCAGTCGGCACGATCGTACAATCGGCAAGAACATGAACTCGGCGCAAATAGTTCATCGCGCCCTGCTCGATTTTCCCCATACGGTAATTATGGATATAATGATGAAAATTCGTGTGAAATCCCGCCGCCACAGGAATACCGAGTTTTTGTGCCGCCTTGATCGCAGAGTAACCAAGCGGGCTCTCAGTCGCTACATAAATCACATCTGGACGTTTCTTAGTCCACTTGCTAGCAAGCTTGGACTTCCCCGGCAGCCCGATACGCACCTCCGTGTAACCAGGCAAGGGTATTGATTTCATTATACTTTCCCCCGAGCCTGATTTTTTACCCGTATGAATGACATAAACTAAATTGCCTGCAGCACGCAGCCCATCAACCAAACGCCCCAAGGTCATTGCAACGCCATTGACATCTGGGCGGTAGGTATCCGTAACGATTGCAATTCTCATTACCTGTCATTATCAAATAACAATAGTTGACTATGATTACGTAATTGTAGCAGTTTTGCCACAAAACAATGGCCTCCGAAAACTCTCAACCACCCAAGGAAATGCCCTATGGCATTATCGGTGAGGACAATATGTCCTCAAAAGAAAAACTCGAGAAATATACCGGTATTGTCGATTGGGCTTATCTGAAACCACATTTCGAATCAGGCGCACTGATATACGTCGACCCCACCCTGTCGATTACCGAGGTGGGAAAGGCCTTCGCCGACGACATGAAGGGAAAAATCGAAGCCTGGTTGAAGTCAGGCGACCTAGTCAACCCCGATGAGCTTCATGCAAAGTGGTGGCAGGAAAACCCGCAGGATTTCACAGCACTTGTGGTGTCGCCTTTTGTATTGATGCAGCCGGTAGAGAGTTAGCTATGCATCCCATGTTTTCATAAGAGAGATGCCCTCAAATCACAACGCCACCTCGAATACGCTGGCCGTCTTTGTCTATGGCACCCTGATGAGTCACTTCGATAACACAATCGCCAATACCTTGTCGATGAACGAACCCAAGTTGGGCGACGGCACGTTCCAAGGGAAAATGTTCCGCGTAAACCGACCCGATGGTTCTCTAGTCTACCCTGCCGTTGTCGAGTCAGATGATCCGTCAGATCTTGTCCACGGGGAGATTTACCTACTGTCATCACCGGCTATTTATCATCCACTGGATGAATACGAAGCATGCAGCCCCGATAGCCCGATACCACACGAATATGAACGGCATGTAGTCGACGTGAATATGGCTAACGGTGCATCCATCAAAGCGAACATTTATCTCTACGCACAACCTACAGATGACCTTCCGCCCATTCCAAGCGGTTCTTTTCTGGAGGATATCCAAAGCGGAATATATGGCAGCGAGTGAAACGGCGGGATTGCCTTCGCCCGCTCAGGCTGAGCTATCTTGCGAGCTTTCTCCTCCGGAAGCTTGTTACTAGAACGTACGTGATGCACCCACTCGCGTGCGCTCGCGAACCCTTGCTCGCTATGGCTGGCACAGGGCGTCTTGGCCCACGTCCTAAATGCCAGAGCCCAGCCCCGATGTATCGGGACTGGGCTCTGGCAGAGGGGGTGGGATTCGAACCCACGGTACCTTTCGGTACGCCGGTTTTCAAGACCGGTGCATTCGACCACTCTGCCACCCCTCCGTGATTGCAAAGCTGTTTTGCGGCCGCGGGCAACCTTTATTAGTTGGCGACTTTTTGCAAGCAGAGATTACATGAAATGATGCAGGCTTGCCTGCGGCGGGCCAATGCCCTAAGAAAAAGCCACTATGAGCAACGTTGTTATCTTATTTTCAGGACAAGGAGCGCAAAAAGTCGGTATGGGCAAGGACCTTGCCGATGCATATCCATCTGCCAAGGCGCTTTTTGATCAAGCAGACGAATCACTGGGCTACAGTCTGAGCGAGATCATGTTTAATGGTCCCGACGAAGAGCTAACCCGCACATCACGCTGCCAGCCCGCACTTTATCTACATGGACTTGCGTGCCTTGCAGTGCTTAAGGAGAAGCTTCCCACGCTGAAACCCGTTGCAGCAGCAGGCTTATCGCTAGGTGAGTTCACCGCACACGCGGCGGCAGGAACGTTTGATTTGTCTACCGGACTGAGCCTAGTCGCCCAGCGTGGCGCGTTTATGGAGGATGCCTGTGATGCTACGCAAGGCTCGATGGCTGCAATGATCGGTGGTGATGAGTCAGCTGTCGCCGAGCTTGCTGCCGACTGCGATATCGATGTGGCAAACTACAATACGGTGGGCCAACTGGTCGTTTCAGGTAGTGGAGAGGGAGTGGATAAAGCAATCGCTGAAGCCAAAGGACGCGGCATTCGCATGGCCAAAAAACTTAATGTCGCTGGTGCTTATCACTCGCGACTCATGCAAAGTGCGCAGGATAAGTTGGCAGAGGTGCTAGCCGCAACCGAGATTGACACAGCCTCCGTTCCTGTAATCTGCAACTTCGCAGCTCGCGAGGTGATCGGAGCAGACGATATCCGCTCCATGCTCGAGCAACAGGTTACCGGTTCCGTGCGCTGGACAGCATCAATGCAAAAATTGATTGCCGATGGTAATACCACTTTCATAGAACTTGGACCAGGCAAGGTCCTGGCCGGTCTGATGGGCCGTATCAGCAAGGAAGTTCAGGTGATTTCCGTTGAAGATGTGGAGAGTCTGGAGGCCGCGGTTGCTGCCATCTGATAAAAAGTAGCATTTTCCATAAAAAAGTGATTGCCAGCGCGCTTGAATCTTCCTAGTTTCCGCCCGCCCAAGCAAGCAAGGGGTGGTAGCTCAGTTGGTTAGAGCGCCGGCCTGTCACGCCGGAGGTCGCGGGTTCGAGTCCCGTCCATCCCGCCACTTGTTTCGCTTGGAAAACCCCGCACCCTAATGCGGGGTTTTTTTGTATCCCTATCAAAGCGGAAAGGGACGAGAACATAGTTCGCGTGCACTCACCTCCGTGTATCACGGAGCTTCTCACATCCATGCTTCCGGAGGAGGAAGTATGTACACCAGCACAGCCTGAGCGGGCGAAGGCAATCCCGTCCATCCCGCCACTTGTTTCGCTTGGAAAACCCCGCACTCTAATGCGGGGTTTTTTTTGTCTTAAGTTATAAGACAATCGCTGATTGCGAAAAAGCAGTTGGAATTTTGGATTCTCAAACTATCATCAAGCCGTAATGCCACTCTGGATCCCACCATTAATCGCCTTTCTTGCAGGCTCAATCCCCTTTGGCCTTCTTATCGCCAAGACTAAAGGTGTCAACATCCGCGAACATGGCTCAGGAAACATAGGCGCGACAAATGTGTTACGCGTCATTGGTAAGCCATATGGAATTGGTTGCCTAATACTTGATTTCCTCAAAGGCTTCCTCCCCAGCCTATTAGCAATTAATGTATTTGTGATCGCCGGAAAAAACCCACAATTCATCATGGATAACCTTAACGGTATGGCGAATACATTCCCCGCAGTCGATGCATGGAAAGCTCAAACACTCGTCATCATCGTCGGCCTCGCCGCTATTATGGGGCACAACTACTCTCCATGGATTGGCTTCAAGGGAGGCAAGGGTATTGCCACATCAGGCGGAGTGCTGGTTGCATTAATGCCCGTTGGTGTAGTCGTCTTGTTGGCTATTTGGCTACTTTTTTTTGTAACCTCACGTTACGTCTCTGTTGCAAGTATCGGAACAGCTATAATGGTGCCGGTGGTCACTCTATACGGGTCCTATCGTCATGGCTATCTATCCGACGGCACGTGGAATAAGCCGCTCTTTGTTTTCAGTATTGTAGTCGCCCTGCTCGCCGTATGGCGACACCGCACCAACATCAAATCTCTGATGAACGGCACCGAACATAAATTTAGTAAAAAGAAAAAATGACCAGCCGCGCTGCCATCCTAGGAACTGGCTCGTGGGGCACTGCCCTCGCCAGCATCCTTGCATCCAAAGTAGACAAAGTCTGTATGATTGGACGCAATCAAAAAACGGTAGATGAGATCAACAACTCTAACACCAACCATCACTACATTCCAGGTGAAACGCTTGCAGCCAACATTTGCGCTACTACGAATTTAGAACAAGCCAGGGATTACCCCATCGTTTTTTTTGTCGTTCCCACGTCCGCTACTGATAATACTGCCTACAAACTGTCAGAAATCGGTTTACCCAAAGAGACTATCCTAGTTTCTTGTGCTAAAGGCATTGCCAGTGAAAGCGGCAAACGCATGAGTGAACTCATTCACGCTCATCTCCCAGATAATCCGCTTGCCGTGTTATCAGGGCCAAACCACGCCGAGGAAGTCGCCCGTGCACTCGCTACCTGTGCCGTTATCGGGTCTAAAGACCGAGCGCTTGCAATGCAGCTTCAAGAAATTATTACAACTCCCTACTTCCGCTGCTACACAAGCGATGACATTGCAGGTATCGAGCTTGGTGCCGCAATGAAAAACGTATTCGGTATCGCCGCGGGTATTGCTGATGGTATTGGCTTGGGCGACAACGCCATTGCGGCTTTGGTCACCCGCGGTTTGGCTGAAATGATTAGACTCGGCACCGCGCTTGGAGGCAAGACTGAGACATTTATCGGCTTGTCAGGAGTGGGTGATTTGATGGCCACCTGTTACTCGCCTCATTCGCGCAACAACCGCGTAGGCAAAGCCCTCGGAAAAGGAGGTGAACTTAAAGATATTGTAGCCAATCTTGGAATGGTAGCTGAGGGTGTACGTAATACCAAATCGATTCATAACGCAGGGCTCTTAACAGATGTGCGCACGCCACTTATCGATGCTGTCTATCAGATTCTCTACGAGCATAAACCCGCATCCTATGCACTTGAAGAATTGCTCACCCGGGACACACGGCCGGAGGCTGATTAGAAATGATGTAAAATGGGAAATACAAGTGCTTTGCTACAAACAATCAAGTCATGTCCACCAATCGAAATACCCTCGCCGAGGGAAAGTATCTTGGCCTGTATTACAGAGACAACTGGGAGTTCACCGAAAGGCCCAATAGCAATGGCGTAGTTGGCATTCTCCCAATCACTGATGACGGCAAAATCGTGCTCATCGAGCAGTATCGCATACCCACACAATCTACAGTAATAGAAATCCCCGCTGGGCTTGTAGGTGATGAGCCCGAACACGCACACGAGTCGCTAGAAGCAACAGCACAACGTGAATTGTTAGAAGAAACAGGATATCGTGCAGCCAAAATAACCCCACTAATATCTAGCCCTACATCGGCAGGAATGACCTCTGAGATCACCCATTTATATGCTGCCACTAAATTAACTCGCGAGCATCAAGGTGGTGGTATTGAAGGCGAGAACATTACCGTGCATCATATCAAAAAAGAGGAATTAAGCAGCTGGTTAGCCAACAAGAAACAAGAAGGCCACTCCATCGACTTCAAAATTCATGCATGCCTATACCTCGCTGAACAATGCGGTATACTCAACAGTTAGATTTGGTCAAATGGAGAGATTCGGCGGTATCGAAAGATTATATGGAAAAAAGGCGATGGAAAAATTCCGTCATGCCCATGTATGCGTTGTAGGTATTGGAGGCGTTGGATCTTGGATCGTAGAGGCTCTTGCCCGATCAGGAATCGGGCATATTACGATGATTGATCTCGATGAAATTTGTATCACCAATATTAACCGGCAACTTCACGCGATGGATGGAGAAATAGGTAAACAAAAAACCTCCGCAATGGCAGATCGTATCCGAGCCATAAATCCTGATTGTAAGATAATTGCACTTGAAGCATTTTTTAGTCATCGCAACGCAAATGAAATTCTCGATCAAGGGTTTGACTACGTGATCGATGCCATCGACCGTGTACAATCGAAGTCTTTACTACTCGACGGCTGCCATAAGAGAAACATTCCGGTGATTAGCTGCGGCGGGGCTGGCGGGCTGCGTGACCCTTCAAAAATCCACATCGATGACATCTCACGCTGCTACAATGATAACCTGATGAATCAGGTCCGTAGAAACCTCCGCACAAAGTATGGATTTCCTATGGGGGCCGATCCCAAACGAAAAATCAAGGCACGTAAATTCTACATCGATTGTATTTTCTCAAGCGAGTCTCCCGTTTACCAGCAGTGCGACGGTGAGGTATCCACCGAGAAACCCAAAAACATGGCAGATGAGGGTAGAAGGCTCAATTGTATGTCCGGCTATGGCAGCATTACACACATGACAGCGACCTTCGGATTCTTCGCCGTTTCCAAATGTCTTGATAAGCTTGCCTCAGTTTAAGATTTCGAATTTAGCATTTCGTGCTTAAACAAAAGCATGTCCATGGACACTACCATCAATAAAGCCTCGGCCTTGGTCGAGGCACTACCATATTTTCAGTCATTTCGCGGCCACACCTTCTTAATTAAAATGGGTGGCTCCGCAATGGAAGACCCCGCCTTAGTGCGCAAAGTTATGCGGGATATCGTATTTCTCGAAATTGCAGGGATCAATCCAGTAATCGTTCACGGCGGTGGTAAGGCCATTTCAGCAGCTATGGAAGAAGCAGGACTGGAAGCAAAGTTCATCGGCGGATTTCGTGTGACAACTCCGGAGGCAATCGAAATAGTCGAACAAACACTCTCCAA
This sequence comes from Verrucomicrobiales bacterium, assembly GCA_003527555.1. Classification (GTDB taxonomy): domain Bacteria; phylum Verrucomicrobiota; class Verrucomicrobiia; order Verrucomicrobiales; family Akkermansiaceae; genus Oceaniferula. The sequence goes on from DPWT01000034.1 coordinate 13,193, forward strand.
AACCATCAACCCACACCTTGTAGAAATGATTGTCGAACTGGGAGGTAAGGCAAATGGGATTCCGGGAACTGAGGTCTTTTTAGCACAGCGTATCCAAGCAACGGACGAATCAGGCCAAAAAGTTGACGTCGGCCGAGTCGGAGAGGCTGTTTCCTGCGAGCTAAGTGCCATTCACTCGGTGTTGGCAAGCGAGTTTGTGCCCGTCATATCACCACTCGGTAGCGAAAAAGAAACCGGTAAACCATTAAATGTGAATGCCGATCTAGCAGCTGCCTGCCTAGCTAAAGCACTAGGCGCAACCAAACTGGTTTATCTATCCGATGTGCCCGGAATTCTCGCGGATCCATCTAATGACGATTCTCTAATTCCCTCAATCAACCGCAGTCAGGCTGCCGAACTCATTGAAGATGGAACAATTCACGGAGGAATGCTCCCAAAAATCAACTCAGCTTTAGATGCTCTGGCTAACAATGTGAGTAAAGTGCACTTTATCGATGGACGTGTTCCTCATTCACTACTATTGGAAATTTTTACAAGATCTGGTATTGGCACAGAAATTGTGGGCTAATCTAATCAGATGCCTTGATCTATGCGGATGAAGGAGAAATACCAATCCCATACCTGCCATCCCCAAAATATCCAACAGATGCCACCAAACGCCAGACTGGGGCCAAAGGGAAGTCTCTGACCAAACCCCATACGGCCAAGTATAGCTAACACGATACTAAACAAACAGGCGGCAAAAACGGTGAACAAAACCGACTGCCACCCAAGGCATGCCCCCAGCATCCCCATGAGGTAAACGTCTCCCATACCCATTGCCTCGCGCGGAATGACAACACGGCGCGCCTTACCCCTAAGCGACTTCAAATCTTCGATCATCATTGTTTTGCCCTGAACCTCAATCCGGTCGCCACGGATGGTAAGTGATTTGACGTCTGCCTTTTTTCCATCGACAAGAAAAGCCCCGCCTTCAATCATCAAGTGGTCGCTTTCTCGGTAAAATAAGTCAGACCATGGGTTATCCTCTCCATCGAGCACAAAACATAATTCCTCCTCATCACTTTTCGGCTCTCTGAGTTCCCAATCAACCAAACGGTCAAATTCCACCTTCTTTTTCCCAAATAGGAACTTACCGAGCAGCACGACCGACCACAATCCGCCAAATCCTGCCACAAATCCCTTAGCTGCGGCAATCAGCCCGTCTAACCAACCTTCCGCACGCAGATGATGTTGCACCAGGACAGCAGCAGCTAGCCCAAGTGCCGTGCCCAACCAAGTGACTTGCAACGGAATGACCATGAGTTCGGCATCAACAAAAACAACAACGACCAGCAGTGCCATCAGCAGCATGTAGAACAAAGCCAAACCCGGCGACAACGGAAAAGCTATCCACATGAGTAAAAATAAACAGGCAGTCAGCAACTCGACAGCAAAGTAACGGAACGGAATTTTACACTCACACTCTGCACACTTTCCACGCTGCCATAGCCATGTGAATAATGGGATATTCCGGTAACTTGGAATCTCCTTGCTACAGATCGGACAAAACGAACGTTTAGGTTTATTGACCGAAAGCCCACGAGGAAGCCGGTAGATCGCAACATTAAGAAATGAACCTATACATGCGCCGAGGACAAAAGCTGAGACAACCAATATCGGATGCTGCCAATTGACTGCATGCAATGTATCTAAAAATTCAGACATGCATATGTTCTAAACTCCAAATACCAAAATCTAAATACCAAAGTGCAGCTCAAAAATAATTCTGCAAAATTCTTTTAATTCTGCCTAAAAGCTTTCGTGCCTGAAATTAAAGCCACTGCCAATAAGATTGCCCGTCGTCTAAGCGATGCCGGACACGTGACTTATTTCGCCGGTGGTTGCGTTCGGGATTTGCTCCTTGGAAAGGAACCCAAAGACTACGATATCGCAACATCGGCGACACCTGATGAAGTAATCGCCCTTTTCCCTAAAGCAGATCCTATCGGCGCACACTTCGGGGTAATCCTTGTTCGTGAAAAAGGGCTACCGTTTGAGATCGCCACCTTCCGTCATGACGGCTCATACCACGACGGACGCCACCCGGATTCCGTAACATTCTCGACACCCGAAGAGGATGCCAAACGACGAGATTTTACGGTGAACGGACTCTTTCAAAAGCCTGAGACCGACGAGATCATCGATTTCGTCCACGGTCAGGATGATTTAAACACCCACACACTTCGTGCTATAGGTGATCCTCAAGAACGATTCCAGGAGGATGCACTACGCCTGATGCGTGCCATACGCTTCGCCATAACACTTGGTTTTAAGATTGAGCAAAAAACGTGGAATGCCGTCTGCGATACCGCACTTTTACTAGAGAAAATCAGCATGGAACGTATTCGGGATGAATTTTCCCAAATCCTCCTCTCGCCCAACCGAGCCCGAGGGTTTGATCTACTCACTGAAAGCGGGCTCATGCGTTACATCGTTCCGGAAATTTATGATTTAATCGGATGTGAACAACCTCCTCAATGGCACCCCGAAGGTGATGTTTACACCCACACACGTATCATGCTCGATATGCTGGATGACCAACCTACACTCGAGTTAGCGCTTGGTGTGCTTTTGCATGACATTGGCAAACCTCCCACATTCACCTACGATGAAGCGGATGATCGCATCCGATTCAATGGCCACGACCGCGTAGGCGCGGAGATGGCCGAGAAAATTTTACGTACATTAAAATATTCCAATAAAACGGTAGAATCTGCCTGCGCGATGGTTTCCAATCACATGAACTTTATGAACGTGCAGCACATGCGAACGGCAAAAGTAAAACGGTTCATGTCTCGCCCCACTTTCGAAGACGAAATGGAACTACATCGTGTCGATTGCGCCAGCAGCAACGGCTTCACCGAGAATTATGACTTTCTGCGCGGCAAACAGAAAGAGTTTGCCGCCGAACCGCTCATTCCTGAGCCATTGATCACAGGTAAAGACCTGATCGACCTAGGCATGAAACCTGGCCCAGAATTCAAGGCTATTCTAACTGCTATTCAGACCGAGCAGCTTGAGGGAAAAATCAACTCACGCGAAGAGGCGATGGCATATGTCAAGACCCAAAAATAACTCAACTACGGTCGAGGTGTGATGATCGACTTGGTGAAGTGGTAGCTGTGTTTTTTTATAAGCTCTTCCACTGGCAGTCCTGAACGTTTAGCAAGGGTAATCCCTCTGTCGGTAAGCACGGTAATACTGACTTCAGCACCCAAGATACGCCCATTAGCCAGCTCCGCCATGGCAGGCGTTAATTCTATTGCATTCCCCTTAAGTCTAAATTCTTGAAAACCGCCAGATGCTGCGGCATCTTGCATTAGTGATACACGTTCAATTCTTGTTACAGTTGAACTCCCAGACGTTTCTGTGTATTCCACTAAGATGGTAAAAGTGAATTCGTAAATATTTTCTACTAAGAAATTCTCTGCCGTCAGATCTTTCGTGTCATTAAACACATTGCTTGAAGTAGTTTTTAAATCGTCAACAGCAAGAAGATCAAAGGCTTCATCTGGATTCACCAAGTGACGATAAAGAGAAAATACAGCAAACTCATCTGAATCAGTATTACCTATTTGGTCACGGTAAACCAAACGATAAGTCACAGCTGAGACGTCACCACCTTTATCATCAGCAGTACCAATTTTACCGTTATAGCGATCTGTGGCCCCAGTAAAGAAGATCAGCTGACTGGCATTGGTGATTTCCCTGCCATCAGGTCCCTCCAAGCCACGAGGCTCCACTCCAGCATAAAGCCATTCATAGGTATTGCCATCGCGACGCGAAACCATGCTCTCAAGATCCTTGGAAATCGTCTCAAGTGCCTCTTTTGCCTGGCGTGATGCGCGCACCTCATTGCGGCTATCGCGGTAGGTGTCCATCGATATGGCTGTCAGGTAAACCAGAACACCTAGCAATACGATGGTGATCATCATCGCGACTAGCAATTCGACAAGGGTAAAACCGTCTCGATTCTTTGGATAGAAAGTATGTTTCATGAAAAATATTAGGTTTCTTAGGCTCTATCGGCGAACGCCTAGGTTTCGGGTAAACACTGGCTTACCCGTAGCATCAGGATGGCCATCGCCATTGGAATCTGCTAAATCAAATCCAGTGTTGGCATATGAATATATGCTGCTCTTGAGCGCATAAAACTCAGCCTGAAATGCTATGACTGCCTCAGGATAACCCGTATGATCGTCGGGGGTGAAGTTTTCACGAGGTTCCGTAGGATCGATGATTTTCTCAAAATTAGCTTCGTCTGTTAGTTTGAGTGCCCCATTTTCAAATATCAGCTGCCTCATGCGCACAAAAAACACGCGTCCTTCAACTACTCTTGGAGCAAGCTCCTCTTGAACTGCAGCATCACCCAACCGACGGGCAACTGACTGAAGAACATAGTCCTTCCCTGGTATACCATCATTTTCCGTGTAGGGATTAAGAGTTCCATCATCACGCACACTATCGGGATCTCCGCGATACTGGTAAATGAGAACAAAATCGTCCTGGTTGTTACCTGCAGAGCCCTTAATCCATGAGTATGCTTTGGCAAATGCCGTGGGGTGTGTTGCTGTCTCATCAGCGCGCAACACACTCAACTCATACTCAAGCGTCGATGCCAAGCGATTTGCTTCTTTTGACGACATCGACTTCCGAATACCTTGCACAGCAGGCCCGAACGCCGCGAGGAACGCAGTGATCATGATGGTAATGATCCCCATGGCTATGACAGTCTCAACGAGTGTGAAACCTGATCGTTTTATCTGGGATGAAGGTGTGTGATTTTTCATGATTGGTCAGGAAAATATGATTTGGAAAAGGATTAGTTGTTCTCGATTTGGTCGGGGTGACGGAACAATGATGTTCGTCCGCCGCGCCAGATGACAAATCCTCCCATGTTTCTTTTTGCATCACTGGATGCAACTGGAGTGCTTTGGCCTGGAGGCAATGATGCCACCTGGATGACAAAACGAGGGACAGAATTACCGCTGATTGTGGGGGAAGTAATCAGCCCCTCTGAGTTAAACTCGTAATAGTAACAAGTCGTTGAAGAATTTCCTGGTAATGTCACAGTCTCACTCTGAAGAACTGGTGCGTTGATTTCGCTCAGGTCTTTCATGAAATAGACCGCATCGGGTAAGGTTGTGCCACGCGACGCGAGAAGCCAATTTCCAGAGGGATTACCATCAGCATCAAGCTCTTCGTATTGGATTGCCATATACCTCAGATAGCGCTCTTTATGAAATTCGTCATCTGAATCTAGCTCCGCGTGTATTAGCACTCGAGTATTAGTGCCCTTGCCAATGGCGATCGCGCGAGCTTCAGCAAAAACGGCTTCTGCCACGGGAACACCAGCACTGATACCGCTGCCTTTAGATAAATTTTTCAAACCGAGAGCTCCGACGGTCAGTAATATAGTGATGATCGTTATAACCACAATGAGTTCGACCAGGGTAAACGCCGGAAGACGACGTTTACCCGCCATAGCACGACTTTGGGGGGAGGAGGTCTGAATTTTCATGACTGATTGTCATCCTAGGGGAATTACAACATGATGGAAGCTCATTTTTATATATCCTTAAGCTGTTTACCCTCCTGCCGCAAGCATTCATTGTAATTACAACGAATTTTGAAAGTATGTGAGCCGAAAAAAGTTCACCTATCATGCCATTGTTACTAATCCTAGCCTCTGCGAGGCAGTTAGTTTCGTCAATGACTGAGGTGATGACCAGTGTAAAGCTCGTCTGGAGTGCGTGAATTTTCGCGGGCGTATTGGCGGGTTCGCTTCATGGTATTATCCATGGAACGACAGCTCAGCAATTTTTATTAGATGGCTCTAACGGTCATCTTTGTCAGTATCGAT
>DPWT01000177.1 GCA_003527555.1 Verrucomicrobiales bacterium
CGGCGTGTGAGTAGTGGCTCGGTGAAGGCGGTGAACAACGAGAGGGTAGCGAGACCAGCTAGAGCAATGGAAACGTTGGCGATCTTTACTGCTCCGAACAAACAAAGCCAATGAAGGCCAATGATGACGCCGATACCTAACAGCCGCATGACAGCCACACGCCCAAGCCAGATTTTCCTGTTCCTCATCAACATCACCCACAGAAAAGCTCCGATGGCTGAAACTAGGCACCGCCAGGTAATCAAGACGGGTGCGCTGAGTGAAGAGAGCCGTCCGATGATCGTAGTCGCCGCAAAGATGACTACGAGCAGGTGGAGCTTGTAAAACGGGTTGATACGAAAGACTGGTATATGAGCTGACGACTGGGAAGCTCCTTTTGATTTTTGCTTGGATTACCATTTGGGCAGCCAAGCAAGGGAAAGTGCAGCAGAAGTGATTGGGTGAAAACTAATTTTTGGTATGATTATGCTCTTTGAGCAGGGCTTCCGCTTGCTGGATACTTCGGCGAAGATCTTCTGCTTTCAGGGCGTTTTGAATATCTCTTTTGGATGGAACTTTGTCAGCGTCCTCATACTTGATCAGTGGAGTTTCCTCAAGATCCCAGTCGTCACTGCGTTGGGTGGCCAGTGGGATATCTGAGTTGCGGGTGTTCTGAATGTTAGCCATTGGGTTGCGTGCCCATGCGTAACGGTAGTGCTTGGGCTGAGAAACCATCGGGCTTCTAAGGACCAAGGATTTTTGATCTTTGATGTCGCGCTTACGGTTGTCTTTTCCAGTTACCAAATGCGTAATTGTGGCAGGGTGGAATTTTCGATCATCGCCAGCGATGGCAAAGCCCTCCATCACGTGGCCGTTATCGACGTTTGATACTGTTTGATCGAATGTTAGAATGATGCGGTCGCCTTCGATTTTCATCTCTTTGATAGTCGCGGGTTTCCACTGGAGGTCTTTGCTAAACCCGTATTCGGTGGCGAGTGCCCAACGTGCTATTCTCTCACCTGCAGGCATTTTGAGTTGTGGATGATACCAGCGGCGGCGTAGATCATAAGTGCTGGTGAATCCGATGTTGTCATCCCCTGCGTTGAGCAATTCGACGAATGTCTCGTACTGGGCAGCACGGATATATGCACCGGTGTCGTGCATCGACTGCGTGTAGTTCTCGCTCGTCTGTGCGGTGCCGGCGGTGCAAAGCGAGAGTATACCAAAGGGCATTTCTGGGTCTTGGAATGCCTTGCGCCATGCCTTGATCATTTTGGGAAAAACATCCCGATACATTTTTGCTCCTTCGGTGCCACTGAAGCAGTTGTTGAATCCTTGGTGGAAAATAGCACCTTTGACTCGGATGCCCGCGATGGGCGCGATCATTCCATTATAGCAGCTACCTGGATAGTTGTGGTTTTTGTCTGGTCCTGGTCGCGCCTCGGTTGGCTTTTTCATGTTTGAGGGAATGTCTTTCCCCTGTTTTTTTAATTTAGCAACTTTGGATTCATATCGTTTAACCTGTGTGGCAATATCGGCCTTTGGGTCATAATCGGCCACCTTCTGATCCCAAGTTGCTAATAGATTTTTAACTGGAGCTGACTTCATGGAGTTGAGAACACTTTTGGGTGTCCATGTTTCAACGGTGGTACCGCCGCGAGATGTGTCAATGACTCCGATGGGGATTCGCGACGCCATGTGAATGCGACGGGCGAATGTGTATCCGATCGCAGAAAGCTCTTTGGTAATTTCAGGTGCGCAAACATCCCAGTCACCTTTTCGGAAATGGCGGCTAGACCAGTCACTCCATTGATGGAGGCGGGCAAAATTTTGTTTTGCCTTCGTTCCTTCGTCGTGGGGGAGTGAGAGGATCCGAATTTCGGGGTAGTTTGAGGACACGATCTCCAGTTTGCCGTTCTCAACCTTACTGAGCTCGAACTCCATGTTGCTCTGGCCAGCCAGAATCCAGACGTCACCGATCAGGATATTGTTCATACTAATAGTTTTAGTTTTCCCCTGAACCTTAATTGTGATGGGTTTGGTATTGGCTGGTCTGGCAGGAAAGGTGACTTTCCATGAGCCTTCCTTGGATACGAATGTTTTTTGTGTGGTATTATCAAGAGTGACACTGACTGCCTCGTTTGGTGATGCCCAACCCCAGATAGCAATTGGTTGGTCCCGCTGGAGTACCATATTGGATTGAAAAAGGTGATGTGCGTGCAGGCCATTCTGATGTGCAGTAAACTCAACGACATCAGTGCGAGGCATTTTCTGCGCGTGCGAGGCTGTGATCACTGAGAAGAAAATCATAGAGAAGAGGATGGGTATGTTTTTCATAATGATTTTGTAATGGGATTAACGAAGAGTGTTGCCCAAAGATTTTTTGAATACGCGGCCAAACATGTTTTTCTTACCTAAATACAGAACAGCCGTGGGGTCTGTCTGAGTGTCAATTAATCGTTTCTTCCGGGGGGCTTGCGTAAGTTTTTTTTATCGGCGTGCTTAGATTTGGCATCGAGCATACGGTTTTTGGCACGCCGTGAGCGGCGGCGTTTTTGACGGCGGATTTTTTCTTGTGCCTGTTTCTTGGCGGATTTTTTGCCATCGCGGATCTCCTCTAGCCGTTCACAAAGTTCTCGTCTGGCGATGTAACGATTCAGTTCTCGGGACCTTTGCTGTTGGCACTTAACTTCGATGCCACTACGTGCGTGTTTGAGGTATACGCAAGAGGCTGTCTTGTTGATTTTCTGCCCACCACTGCCGCTGCCCTGAATGAATTTCTCGGTCAGGTTTTCTTCGGTCACACCGAGCCCCGCCATGCGGGCCTCAAGGGCGGCGATTTTTTCAGGGCTGGGCACGAAGTTGGTGAAGTTAAATATTGGCGATGTATTCTCGAGCTGCTCGATCAATCTCACCAGCGACATCTCCATTTACATTGGCGAATGGCGGTACGAACCAAGGGTAGGAACCGGTAATATCTGTGATGACCGCGACTTCGCCGTCGCAGGTCTGTTTTGCATCAGCCGCCTTGCATCCGATGCCGATCGTTGGGATGTCGAGCTGCTCTGTGATTTTTTGTGCAAGCTCAGGGACAACACTTTCTAACACAATAGAAAAGCACCCAGCGTTCTGAAGCGCGTGTGCACCCTCGAGAATGGCACAGGATTCAGCCTTGGTTTTACCTTTTTTCTTGTAGCCTCCCTCTTCTAACACACGCTGGGGAAGCATGCCGTGGTGACCCATGACGGGGATGCCCGAGGCAACGATTGCGCGAACTTTTTCCACCTGATTAATTCCGCCTTCTAGTTTGACGACATCGGCACCTGCTTCAACCAGTTGGGCAGATGACTTTACGGCTTGCTCAGGACTATCGTAACTGTGGATGGGTAAATCGCCGATGACGATGGCATTGGTCACACCACGAGCAACCGCTGCAGTGTGGTGCAACATCATATCGAGCGTCACGTGAGTGGTGTCGGGAAAACCCAGCACCACCATACCGAGCGAGTCACCAACAAGAATGAGGTCTATGCCGACTTCATCGAGGATACGTGCTGTCGCGTAGTCATATGCAGTCAGAGCTGCCAGAGGACGGTTGCCCTTGGCTTCCTGAATAGAAGTGATTTTGTTTTTTAAGCTCACGGCTGAGTGACTTTACCAGTCTGACTGGACAAGGGAAAGCGGAGGTTCATCTGAATCGAGATATTTCAAGTGCTCGGCGATTGTTGCCTTGTCCCCGGGAAGGATAAGGTTCGGGCTGATGTCGGCGAGCGGTTGCAGAACAAACCGCCGGCTTGTCATTTCTGGGTGCGGAATGTTGAGAATAGATTCTTTGAGGGTTGTGGTGCCAAAATAGAGAATATCTGCGTCGATAACTCGTGGTGCATTATCTTGGAATACAACCTCACGCCCGAGGTGGAACTCGATAGCCTGTGTAGCTTCTAGTAGCTCGTATGGATTACCTAAGTAATCGATTTCAATCACGGTGTTGAAAAAATCCGGTGAATTCCGTGGGCAGTTAACGGGTTCAGATTGATAGATAGGGGCCTGCTTAAAGATAGAATTGTGAGGAACAATTTTTTTGAGCATATCACGCGCTACTTGAATGTGGGTAAGTCGGTTTCCAAGGTTGGATCCGAGCGCGATTCCGGTACGATTAGCCATTTATATGAAAGTCAGGTTTCAAGCAGTAGTGAACTATTTTAGATTGAGGACGTCTTGCATGTCGTATAACCCAGCTGGTTGGGTTTGTAGCCAGACAGCTGCGCGCACGGCTCCGGATGCGAATGTCATCCGGCTGGAAGCTTTATGTGTGAGCTCGAAGCGCTCCCCGTCAGTGGCAAACATCACAGTGTGGTCTCCGACAACATCACCACCGCGTAGGGTATGCATACCGATTTCTTGGTTGGGGCGTGCGCCAATATTGCCAACGCGCCCATGGGTCACATTGTTATCGTAACTAGTTTGAGTCTCTTCATTAAGTATATCTAACAATCTTCGGGCTGTGCCAGACGGAGCATCAATCTTGTGGCGGTGATGCATTTCTGTGACCTCGATATCGAAGTGATCGTTGTCAAGAATCTGAGCGGCTTTACGAGTTAAATAAAACAAAGTGTTAACCCCTACAGAAAAATTAGGAGCGTATACTACTGGTAGTTTTTCTGACGCTGACACGATAGCGGCTCGTTCATCATCGGTGTGACCAGTGGTGCCAATCACAAGAGGTGTGTTCGTCATCAGCGCATTTTTTAATACCTCGGATGTGAAATGATGGACCGTGAAGTCGATGGTGACATCTACATTCTTAAATGCAGCAGTGAGATCGTCACCTGCATCATGAGTGCTGGTGACCTCTGTGTCAGGATTTTCGTTTGCGGCTTCGATGAGGGTTTCTCCCATGCGGCCGGAGCGTCCTGTAATGAGTAGTTTTGTCATGATTGATTAGATGAGTCCGTATTCGCTGAGCGTTGTTTTAAGAATGTGATTATTTTCCTTGGTCAAGTTAGCAAGCGGTAATCGCAATTCATCGGTGCAATGTCCCTGTAATGCCACCGCAGTTTTGATGGGCACTGGATTTGTGTCGATAGACATGAGGGTTTTGAAGAGGGCTTCATATTTTAACTGAATTGCATCAGCTTCGGTTGTTCGCCCATCTGTCATTGCACGAACAAGTCCACTCATGACATCTGGAATGATGTTAGTGGCTACTGAAACGAGTCCTACTGCACCGCGCTTCATAAACTCGATAGTGAGCGGGTCATCTCCTGAGAGTATTTGAAAATCATCAGGCAGCGCCGCCCTGATCTGGGTGACGCGTTCAGGGTCACCGCCAGCTTCTTTATTGGCTATGATCGTCGGGCAATCCGCTGCGAGACGAGCAATAGTATCGACTGCGATTTCAATGACAGATCTGCCTGGAATGCTATAAAGCATGATTGGTAAATCGGTAGATTCTGCGATGGCTTTATAGTGTTGATAGAGGCCTTCTTGAGATGGTTTGTTGTAGTAGGGGCAGACTTGCAGTGTGCCATCTATTCCCATTTTTGCAGCTTGTGTGGTGAGTGAGACAGCTTCAGATGTGGCGTTTGCCCCTGTGCCGGCGATGACTTTGACGCGCCCTGCTGCGAATTCCACAGCCATTTCAATGACACGCAGGTGTTCTTTGCGTCCCAGGGTAGGGGACTCGCCGGTGGTTCCGCAGGGAACAATACCATCTACTCCGCCTGCAATTTGTCGTTCAATAAGGTTACGAAATGCCTCGCTATCGACTACGCCGTTACGGAAGGGGGTAATAAGTGCTGTATGGGTGCCTTGAAACATGAGAATTAGTTGGAGGTGTTTAGTGTGTAGTTTGGGGGGCTCAGATGGTGATAGTGCCATCGAAGACGAATTCAGCCGGTCCTGTTAGGGTGACATTAGTGAATACTTGTTCGCTTGCTTTTATGAAGCCGATCTCAAGAGTATCCCCTCCTGCTACGTCAACTTTGATGGGTGAGGATGCTTTTGTGAGTAAGTTATGGATCAGCGCACAAGCAGTCATGCCAGTGCCGCATGCAAGCGTCTCACCTTCTACTCCACGTTCGTATGTGCGAATGGCTATGTGCGAGTCGCCAGTCACGAATGCGAAGTTGGTATTTGTTCCGTTAGGTGAGTAATGTTTGTGGTGTCTGAGCAATGCACCGTATTTAATGACGTCCAAGTTTTCTAAGTCATCGACGAAGGCAACGGTGTGGGGCACGCCGGTGTTGATCGAGTGGATAGGGCAGTCAAGCCCATCAATGGAGACAGGAGCATCCATCTCAAGATCGACTGGATCTGACATCGCAATACGGACGTCATCGCCAAGAATTTCTGCTCTGAGCGTTCCGGCGATGGTTTCAAAGCGCACCTCAGTGGTGTCATCCCCCATCAAGT
>DPWT01000077.1 GCA_003527555.1 Verrucomicrobiales bacterium
GCCCAAGCCAACCGATTGTGGTGAAGAGAGCTAAGTATATTGCCAAGGTATACGCGTTTTGCCCCGGGCGTGACGTGCGTGTCTCAGTGAATCGTATCAGCAGGCATCGTTTTCAAGATATTCAGCATTCTGAGGTTGTTGTTGGTGGTGCTGGTGATGGGAGGAACGAAATCTTTTATACCATCAAGGACGTGCCCGGCTATATAGGCAAGGATCCACTGACAATCCGAGTATATCTGTTCTCACAGATTAATGGTGTGAAACCCGTGAAAGTATTTCAGTATCAGGTCGAAAAAGGAGAGGTGCCGCATGCCAAGGGTTCCAGTTTTTTCAATGTCGATCGGGCTGTGGCTAGAAAAGTTTTATTGGGCAAGTGATGCGCAGGTGGTTAGGTTCTAGAGGGCGATAGGTTCTAATAACCATAAGCCTCTGGGTTAACCGTGAGTCACAATGTCTCAGCCATAGAGATGACGCAGGCAATCAATTCGTTGAAAGTGAGGACTAATGAGTAAGATTGACAAGTTATCGCCTTGATTTTTTTTGGGCTCGTGTGCATGTAATGTGCTCCGATGGATAGGTGGATACTATTTACTGCTGTTCTTCTGGCCGCCGCTGCAGCCCTGCATGGCGCTAGATATTTGTCGCGTGGGAAACGTTCTCGTTGGACGGTTATGTGGATGCTCGGCTCGTTTGCCTGCCAGTTTATTGTATTGGGTTTGCGGAGCGAGCTACGTGGCAGTTGTCCACTCGGCGATATAGGCGAAATGTTTATCTTTGCGTCGTGGGCGCTAACGATGTGTTACCTTGCTGTGGGATCGGTTTTTAGACTCTCTCTTTTGGGTGTTTTTACCGCGCCTCTGGTTTGTTTTTTACTCTCAATGGCTTTGGTTCCAGGTATGTTAGAAAGTAATCCGCTGAGTGCAAATCACATCGATGGTTGGAGGGAGTCGCATGCTGCGTTTTCCGTGTTAGCATATGGTGCACTTGGGCTGGCGGCAGTTTCAGCAGTTATGTTTTTAGTGCTGGATCAACAACTCAAGGAAGGTGATTTTGCGAAGGGTTTATTTAGAAATCTTCCTCCTGTTAACGAGCTTGGTTTGGTTGTTCGTAGGTTGCTCTGGCTAGGGTTGTTTTTGCTTACCCTTGGCGTTATCAGTGGTTTGGTGATGAAAGCTTCAGGTGACTCACAATCGAGACACTTATTTGCTGCTGCAGGTCAATGGGTTGCATACTTGTTACTTTTATTTATATCGGCTTGGCGGGGGTTGCCACTTAAGCGTTTTGCTATTGCGACTGTGATTTTGTTTTTCTGTTCATTACTGATATTCGCACTGCTGTAGTTTTTTATGGATCTCATCTGCATGGGTTTGAATCATGAAGCCGCACCAGTACAGGTGCGGGAGCATTTCGCTGTAGAGGCTGATGAGCAAGGGGTTCGTGCTAGAGAAATCATAGCGTTGAGCACTATTGCAGAGTCTGTTGTGATTTCTACGTGTAACCGTATGGAGGTTTATGTTGCCGCCGAGCAAGCAGACAGGGGTATTGAGTATCTTACTGCCTACCTTGCGAAGAATCGTGATCAAGAGCGGATGAATTACCTCTACACGAAGTCTGGAGAGGATGTTAAGAGGCATCTCTTCAAGCTTGTAAGTGGTCTAGATTCCATGGTGCTTGGGGAAACGGAGATTTTTGGTCAAGTGAAGCAAGCGTATAAGCAGGCGCTGGAGGCAGGGGCAACCAAGGGTGTGCTCAATAAGTTGTTTCAGAAATCATTTGCTGTAGGTAAGCGAGTGCGCACTCACACACGTATTCAGATGGGGCAGACATCAGTGGGCAATGTTGCTGTGGATCTTGCAGAAAAAATATTTGGTAAACTTAAGGGAAGCGAAGTCATGGTGATAGGGGCTGGAGAGACAAGTCGCTTGGTTGCCAAGAGTATGATGTCACGAGGTGCGAGTGGGTTGACCGTGACAAACCGGACAATGAGTAAAGCGGAAGACCTAGCGGCCGAATTAGATGGCACAGCCGTGCCATTCGACCAATGGGAAAATGTACTGTCACGAGTGGATATAATCGTTTCCTCTACTGGATCCTCAGAGCCTGTTCTCAAGGCAGCTCAGATACAGGCAGTGAGAAGAAAACGTAAATACCGCCCACTTTTCATTATAGATATAGCTGTGCCGCGTGATATTGAGGCTGCCGTCAGCGAAATTGATGAAGTCTATCTTTACGATATCGACAAGCTGCAGCACCTTGCTGAGGAGGCTAGAGAGTCCCGTGAACATCAGGTGCGTCTTTGTGAAAAAATTATCGAGCAAGAATTATGAAACCACTTATTATCGGAACCCGAGGGAGTGCATTGGCTCTTGTGCAGGCAGAAATGACTGAAAAGGCACTTGCTGAGGTATTTCCAGGCAGGCAGGTGATTCGCAAGGTCATCAAGACAACGGGTGACAGAAGGACAGATGTGCCGCTGTCACAGGTAGCGAAATCTGAAGGGGTGTTAGATAAGGGGGTGTTCACAAAGGAACTGGAAACTGCGTTAGAAAATGATGAGATAGATCTGGCTGTTCATAGCATGAAGGATGTGCCGACTGTGCTAGCGCCGCACTTTGACATTACGGGTGTATTAGAGCGTGCTCCTGTTAGGGATGTTTTGCTTAGTAAAACAGGTGGTGGTCTTAGCGGGCTCAAAGAGAATGCGGTGGTTGCCACGAGTAGTGTGCGCCGCCAGAGAGAGTTGCTCCACTTGCGGCCAGACCTCCAGCTTGTCGATATCCGTGGCAACGTGCCCACGCGTATAAAAAAGCTTGCGGAGAACCCAGGGCTGGATGGCATCATGCTTGCCGAGGCTGGGCTTGTTAGGCTCGGGTATGATATTGATAGTGAGCTGGCTGATGGGATTTTTGCTCATGCGCTTGAGCCAGATGTTTTTCTTCCCG
Organism: Verrucomicrobiales bacterium; assembly: GCA_003527555.1. Taxonomy (GTDB): domain Bacteria; phylum Verrucomicrobiota; class Verrucomicrobiia; order Verrucomicrobiales; family Akkermansiaceae; genus Oceaniferula. Next base: position 2,943 of record DPWT01000077.1, read on the forward strand.
CGGCAGGGCAGGGTATCGTTGGGTTTGAAACGCGAGTGGGTGATGACAATGCTACCGCAGCCGCAATCGCGATTACGCACACGCATTCCCTGATTCAGAGCCGTGCTGAACGAGAGTTCTTGCGATTGTTAGATGCTGGTTGCCATACTCCTGTTGGTGTTCATACCGTAATAAATAGAGGTTATCTTTCGATGTCGGCTCGTGTGTTTGATGAGGATGGTAACGACGCGCCGAAGGAAGCATCGTTCGAGGGTCTTGTTACTGAGCCGGAGCAAACGGCAGCGCAGCTCTATTCTCTAATTTTATGATGAGTGGTATCTGTTATCTTGTTGGTGCTGGGCCGGGAGATCCGGGATTGGTAACACTGAAGGCGCGTGATTGTATCTCGCAAGCAGACGTGCTGATTTATGATGCCTTAAGTAGCGCGGAACTTCTCACATGGGCGCCGGAGGACTGCGACAAGATTGATGTCGGCAAACGTGCGGCAAGCCACAAAATGCCGCAGGATAAAATTAACGAGTTGCTAGTAGCAAAAACTCGCGAAGCTAAAACAGTAGTTAGGCTCAAAGGTGGGGACCCGATGATTTTTGGACGAGGAGGTGAGGAAGCTGCCGCTTTGGCTGAGGCGGGTATGAAGTTCGAAATCGTTCCGGGAATATCATCAGCACTGGCAGGCCCTGTGTATGCTGGTATTCCACTCACACACCGTGATTATGGTTCCACCCTGACGATTTTTTCCGGTCACGAGGCAGATGACAAATCGGAAGCAACGCTTGATTTTCAGGCACTCGCAAAAGCACCGGGAACCAAGGTGTTTCTTATGGGGGTATCGAGATTAGGATATAACTGTGAAAAACTCATTGCGCACGGTGCTGATCCAGCTACGCCTATCGCACTGACACGCTGGGCGACGACGGGGAGACAGCGCACTATCACAGGAACGTTAGAAACTATCGAAGATATTGCGCAGCAGGAAAATTTTAAGGCTCCAGCTGTGGGCGTCATAGGAAACATAATCAAAGAAATGAAAAAAATACACTGGTATGAGGATCGCCCGTTGCAGGGAAAGCGTATTGTAGTTACTCGCAGTCAAGAGCAAGCACCTGAACTTGTCAGGAAGCTGTCTGACCTTGGCGCAGATGTAATAGAACTGCCCGTGTTGAAAATTTGTGATCCTGTGAACAAGATGGAGTTTGCAGAAGGTGTTGCAAATGTGCACACCTACGATTGGTTAGTTTTCAGTAGTACTAATGGTGTGCGCCGTTTTTTCGATGCTTTTTTTGCCACGTATAAGGATGCTCGTAGCATTGGTGGGGTGCGTATTGCTGCTGTGGGTCCTGGCACAAAAAAAGCCATTGAGGACTACCGTTTCGCCGTTGACCTCGTGCCAGAACGCCATATCGCTGAGGGTTTGTTAGATTCATTTAGAAATGACTATGATGTCGACAGCCAAACCATCTTGTGGGTGCGGCCTGAGAATGCGCGTTCAATTTTGTCGGATGGATTGACTGAGATGAGAGCTATTGTTGATGAGTGTATCGCTTATCGTATTGAGTCAGAAGCCGAGGACCCTACGGGTGCGGCCGCCCGTTTCTCTGATAAAGGAGCTGATATAGTTACATTTACTAGTTCATCCACTGCACAGTATTTTCACGCTCTTGAGTTACCTTGGCCGGATGAGTGTAAGGCGGCAAGTATCGGTCCAATTACCACGGCTAAACTAAAAGAGCTTGGAGAACAGAAGATCATTCAAGCGGAAGCACATAGTATAGATGGTTTGGTGGAGGCGATTGTGAGTGAGCTAGTGTAACAGGCAATTTTACTTGTGTCCCCCCATATCTAGCTGGCAGTGTGTATATGAATTATTGATGCTATGAAATCCCACCCACTTGTTTTGTTGTTTCTTCGTTTTTTTTTATTGCCCCTATTTTTGGTCTCCACCGCTCGGGCGGGTGATGCAACAATGGCACAAAAAATTGATGGCTGGCTTGAGCCGATTGCTAAAGCTGCAGACAGTGCTGTTTTTTACTCATTCAAAGTTGGAGGGCAGAGTTTACCAATCATTTTATTGATTCTGGGTGGCACGGCGATATTTCTCACAATTTACTTTAAGTTTATTAACATCACCTCTGTGGGGCTGGCAGTGCGAACCGCTCGTGGCAAGTATACGGATCCTGATGCTCCTGGGCAGATTACCCATTTTCAGGCATTAACGGCGGCACTTTCAGCAACCGTGGGTCTCGGCAATATTGCTGGCGTGGCAGTGGCGATAGGCATGGGTGGTCCAGGTGCCACATTCTGGATGGTTCTCATGGGGTTGTGTGGAATGACTACTAAGTTTTGTGAGTGCACGCTTGGCGTGAAATACCGTAAAATCGATGAAAACGGCAAGGTGAGTGGTGGTGCAATGTATTACTTGAGTCGTGGACTGAAGGATAAGGGTTTGGGTGGTGTTGGTGCAGTGTTAGCAACTTTCTTTGCTGTGATGTGTATTGGTGGGGCTTTGGGTGCAGGAAACATGTTTCAGGTGAATCAAGCTACCGACCAAGTAGTCAGTTCATTTGGGGTTTTTGACGGCGAAGGCGAGAAGATCTGGTTTGGTGTGATCCTTGCTGTGGCAGTCGGTCTAGTCATCATCGGAGGGATTGTAGTCATAGCTCGTGTGACTTCGTTTCTGGTCCCCTTTATGTGTGGGATTTATCTCATTGTGGCTTTTATAATCATTGCCACAAACATCGACCAGGTTGGAAGTGCATTGCAGATGATTGTGCACGGGGCATTCACTCCAATGGCTGTGGGAGGTGGAATTGTAGGTGTGCTAATTCAAGGAATTAAACGTGCGGCATTTTCTAATGAGGCGGGTGTTGGGTCTGCCCCCATTGCTCACTCAGCGGTGAAAACTCGAAAGCCTGCAAGTGAAGGTCTTGTTGCATTGCTAGAGCCTTTTACAGACACAGTGATTGTCTGTACCATGACGGCATTGGTGCTCGTGATTACTGGAGTGTGGAAAGTCGATGCCGTGGTCGAGAAAGATGAAATTTTACTGTACAAGACGAAAGCAATGGTAGAAATAGTAGGCTCTGTCACTCAGGGGGATGAACTTCGAATCATCAGCAAGGAGAAGAAAGATGAGGACAAGAAGTTGGGTGAGCGAAACGCGAAATTATCGTTAAGGAGGTGATCCAGCCACAGGTTCCCCTACGGCTACCTTGTTACGACTTCACCCCAGTCATGAAGCACACCGTGGTAAACGCCCTCCCTAAGGTTAGACTATCTACTTCTGGTGCAATCCACTTCCATGGTGTGACGGGCGGTGTGTACAAGACCCGAGAACGTATTCACCGCGGCATGCTGATCCGCGATTACTAGCGATTCCGACTTCATGGAGTCGAGTTGCAGACTCCAATCCGGACTACGAAAGACTTTTTAGGATTAGCACCACCTCGCGGCTTAGCGTCCGTCTGTATCTCCCATTGTAGCACGTGTGTAGCCCTACTCGTAAGGGCCATGATGACTTGACGTCGTCC
>DPWT01000041.1 GCA_003527555.1 Verrucomicrobiales bacterium
GAAGCGAGCTTTTTATTATAAGTTATGCCTTTTGGTAGGTTTGAATCATTCAAATTTTCAAAAGGGATGGGAGAGAACAGCACGATGCGAGGAGCTGATTTGCCGTTTGGCTTCATCTCATTGTAGCGTTTGACCATAGCGACGAGTTGCTTTTGGTAATCGCTAGGGCTGGTATCGAACGATTCGTTCCAGCCGAACATAGCGAAGATGACGTCTGGCTTGATATGTTTCAGGTATTTGTCCTCAGACATGAAACCTTTCGAGCGTGGGCGTTTGCTTACACGGTCTCCACTCACGCCCATGTTGCGAAAGCTAAGTGACTGTCCCTTAGTGGATGACTGAATTAAAGTTTCGGTCCATCCGTGATGTTGCATGCGGTCAGCAAGACCATTGCCGACGATGGCGATAGTGTCATTTTTTTGAAAGGCGAATTCCGTCGCATGGGTGGTGACTGTAAGCAGTGCGGCAATAAATAGAGTGCGATAATACATGTGATGAGGTATTTATACGTAGCTCATAAACAATGCATTTCGAGAAAAAAGACTATTTGTGTGATGCGGATTGATACCACCTTTGGATTGATTTAGTCAGGTTCTTTTCCCGTGACGAGTTTCGCATCAAATCGCCATAGAAGACGCCGTAGTGGTAATCCAACAATTCTGATGCAAATGTGAGTGGTTTTCCTGTCACCTCGAGCGCAATGATGTGCTGGCGTAGCGTGTGACCATTTGGCATGGGTTTCCCGAGAGCAGAGCATGCTTGCTTAAAAGATAGCATGTATCCAGGAGTGGGCGCCCTCAGAGATTTTCCATGGATATCTGGCGGTGGCTTTTTGAAATACCTCGCTACAAGAAATGCAAGGCAGCATAGCCCGAGAAAAGTGAGTGCGATGACTAGCCGATTGAGAGTGAAATTCTTATTATGAGTATTGAGGACTAGAGCATTTTGTGGAGTTTCCTTGTTGTCCGTTGCAGCTGTTGCTTGCGCTGGATTGGGAGGCGTGGCGCCTGCAGGTGCACTTCGTGCTATCGGGGCAGCATCCATGTCGGAGGGGGTGGTGTCAAAGACAACCCAGCCGTAGCCGTTCAGCTTGATTTCGGTCCATGCGTGGGCGTCCTTGGCGCGGTAGACAAATAAGTTTTGTTCACGGTAGAGGATGCCTCCAGACCAGCCATAAGCGATCCGGCTGGGAACGCCAAGTGCACGGCAAATCAATGCGGCGGCTGTAGCGAAATGTTCGCAATGACCACGCTTTTCTTGATAAAGGAAGTTCTCTACTGGATTAGAGTTAGTTGTATTGGTTGTCTTGAGGGAGTATCGATAATTGTCTTGTAAATAGCTGCGTAACGCGGTTAGGCGTTTAGTTAAGTTGGGCTCATGGATGAAAATCTCAGCTTTTTCACGGATACCTTGGGCAAGGTTATCTGGTATTGAAAGGTAGGTTGATTGGGTTTGAGCCACCTGAGGATTTTCTCCAATCAGATTAGTAAAATCTACGGGCTGGGAGGTGGCTGAGTAGCTGTATCCTGAGGTGGAATCACTGACTGGTGGTAGCATATAGATAGCATCACTGATCTTCGATAAAGAGGGGACGTTCGAGCTGACTGCACCTTGCAACAGGATAAGCACATTCTGCCCGGTTGGGTTGGGTGAGTGGTAGATTCTATGTTTGATGGGTTTGGATGTGACGCGGCGATGATCGTTTCTGGGGAAGGTGACTGGCGCTTTTAACTTGGTTGTAGCGGTTCGATCTGCAGCCCAAGTGATACCGTTGAAGCGCGACATAGCAAACGCGCGAAGGTGAATCCTTGAGCTGAACATTCTTGTGGCATCAGCACGATTCTCAAGCTGAATAAATACCTCAGGCTTGTTGCTTGGTTTGTGATTGCTGACGGGTGGCAGGTTTCGTTTCAGGGAGTTATTGAACAGCCAGTTGCCCGAGGTGTGGCCATCAAAATTAGGTGACGACCCCTTGGGTTTCTGCTTTCCGATCGATATGGGGTATGAGGCATGTTCGTGGAAGGCATCGGCAAGTTCTTGTGCAGGAGCAGCCAGAGTGCTGGTGATGACCACAAAACATGCTTCGGTAAAAATAATGACGGCTCCCATGCTTAAGTAGTCCAGCCATGAAGCACGGCGAAGGCAAAACATTCTTGGCAGACTGGTGTTCATACCTCTGCTCCAGTAGAAAAGTCCGGCTACGAGGGTGGTGACCGATAGACAAGCGCGTAGCAGTATCCCCGGTGAGCCCTGCCAGCCTTTGAGTAGGCTGTAGGCACCAGCGATGGCAACCAGTAGAATAAAGGTGCGCATGATTTTATGTGAGTCAGTTGTTAGTAATCAGGAGGTAGCAGCATGTAGTGTGCGGTGGCGATAGCGAATCTGTCGGATATCGATAGCCATTATGTTCGCTGAGCTTGCCAGTAGGTGAGTCCATGAGTCCGGTGTCATATCCGAAATGATAATCACAGCGTAGTCGGGTGAGGTTAAGCGTATTGCGCGTTCGAGATCATGTGATTCTGTGCCTGTGGCTCGTCGGATTTTGGCTGACGTTACCAGAAACTCGATCATTTGCTTGCGGCTCTGGCATTCGACTGGTTCCCAATCGAGAAAATCCGCTGAGATGATACATGGAATACCTTTTCCTTGGAGCTCTTTAAGCGTGCCAGTGAGCAGAGAGATCGCCCTCTCAAAGCGATCCTCGCGTAGCATTTCTCGACCACTGGCGTATGAGTGGAAGATGATATGGCATTGATCGGGGTAGAATCCTGGGGGGTCATACTCGCGGACACGAAGATCGTGGCCGCATGCCAAGGCGCGTGCCGATGCCGGCCAGTTAATATGTCTGGCGGAGTCACCTGCCTGCCATGAACGAATCCCACGTGGTTCACCGAAGCTGTTGCCGGTTGATAGCCCAGAGCTAGGCAAGGCATCTTGCAGTGATCCATGGCTATTGAGTTCCATCGGGGTAATTGGCATGGGTGTCACCACTACCTCACGCCGTAATGTGAGTGAGCGGTGAAGTCTAAATAAACCGAGCGGGAATTTGCTGCTGAGCTTCACGGGGTGTGTATCTGCATATCCCCGCCCTTGAATTACACCCTGAAGAATGGTGCGTGATGATTGTCCGGCGGCCGTCCAGGGTGCGTGTGCGGAAAGAACCGATTTTCCCGGCAGGGTGACATCCATGCGTAAGCTGAAGGCATCGAGAAGTTGCCGATGGTTACTTAGTGTCAGTTCAATCTCGAATGTTCTACCTGCCATCACGTTGGCGGGCATATGTATAGTCGGGGTCAGCCGCGCAAGGTTGATTTTTCCTAACAAGAAACAGAAGCATGCAATTAGTAGTCCGCAGCCTCCGAGTAACACAAACAGACCATCTGCAGTGAGCACGCCGCATACTACCATCGCCGCTGCACCTCCGCTTAGTGCAGCGCCTCTTTGTGTAATTGATAATAGCGGCTTTCGCACGCGATTATCATTACACTTCAAATTTTTAAAGAAAGCAGACAATTTCAAATTAGCCGCAAAAAATAACCGCACGGAAGCCCGTGCGGTTGGGTGAAAATAAGACAAGGTGTCGATTGATCAGTCCATGTCCTTTTTCTCTAGAGCTCCCTTCAGGTGGGCGAGAAACTGTTCGACGCTTGGATACCTTGATGCAGTAAAGCGGGTGAATTCACTACCGTCGTCACCGAAAAGCAAGACGGTGGGAACGCCGCGAACGCTATATTTTTTCATGACCTTGCTATTCTTTTTCTTGAGTGTCTTGTCTTTGTTCGGGATGTCGATTTTCACGAGGATAAAATCTTTTTTTGCTGCATCCGTAAATTCAGATTTTGAGAAAACCTTTTTATCCATCATGATGCAGGGTGGACACCAATCGGAGCCAGTAAACTAAACGAGCAGATCGAAAGAGCACACGCCTGAACTCCAGTCAC
>DPWT01000205.1 GCA_003527555.1 Verrucomicrobiales bacterium
TTGATTCTATTTCCGCTTTAAAACCTCTACTCTTGAAATCGTATGGAGGTGACAAACCCATGGACCATGCTCCAGAAAATACGGTCGTATAACCTGCTAATGCGAAGTGATCTGCCAAGCTGGTTGACCTAACAGGCTTACGCCGCCAGTCGTGGTCACCCACCACCCCACAAACAAGCGATTGTTTTCCATAGAGTAATGCCGCAAGTGTCGCGCTACCTCCGGGGGAAAGCCGCACGTCACAGCGCGATTTGCGCCAAGCTACGCCGGATGGAAAATCGATATTTTTGGAGAATACTTTGTCCACCGCAATTTGTTCATCAATCTCAGTGATATCACTATTCACAATCAAAATGACATGCGGCTTACTATCCGCACCAGAGACAAACGTCATCAGACATAAGTGAAGTATCATCCTTGTCAGCATCATTCTAATTCTACACCATCTGGGTATGATGCCAAGAACGTCATTCAAAGTTCTCTTTGTCTGTTTAGGAAATATTTGCCGTTCTCCAGCTGGAGAAAACATCCTCCGACACCTCGTTAAAGATGCGGGACTCGAAAACGTAGTGGAAATAGACTCAGCAGGCACACACGACTACCATCCAAGGAAAGCTCCAGATCATCGGATGACTCGGATATTGGCCACACGAGGTATCACTAACCATGGCTATGGCAGGCAATTTGTGGCTGATGATCTGTCTAATTTCGACCTAATCCTTGTCATGGACTCTGAAAATTTAGAAAATATACTCACCTTAGATTTTGAAAAGAGACACATCCCGAAAGTCAAACGCATGACGGATTTCTGCGTTGAAATAGCCCATCAGATCCCCGATGTGCCCGATCCTTACTACGGCGGCGCTGAGGGCTTTGAATTCGTGGCTGATTTACTCACTGATGGGTGTCGAGGCGTGCTAAAACATATTCAGTCGATTAGACAATAAACACCGGTGTTCCCAGCTCGATGGCGTCGAATAGCTCAATAACATCGGCGTTGCTCATCCGAATGCATCCGCAGCTCGCTGGCTGGCCCAGCATGTCTTCTCTGTTAGTTCCGTGGATATAAATAAACCGCTTCATACTGTTCGCATTTTCAGGATCAAGCCCATGCAGGCGAAGGATGCGTGTCAGTATCATATCATCAGCAGTTATCTCACCGTCCCATATACCGACAGGCAGCCTGGATTTAAAAATCGTGTGCAGCGGTTCTCCTTCACCTATTTTTTCTTGAATGACAAATCGACCAGTGGGCGTGCAGTAGCTACCTTCGTCAAAACCTATGCCATTTGCGGCACTTGAAATTGTATATTCAGCAACTACTTTCTCATTATCCAATAAACGGATTTTCTCTTCACCAATCGATATAGAAATATACTTCATGATCCCTCAGGTGATCGGAGTGAAACAATCGAATTATGCCCACCCATACCCACAGCTATTTTTAGCACTGTAGATCCATCATAAGACAATGGATTGGGCGTAAGTGTAAACGGCTCACCGGGCGATGTAATACCGGCAAGGTTTGGCGGTAATGACTGGATTCGCATGAAATAGGTAAGCAACACGCAATCGAGTAGACCGCTGGCACCTACTGCATGCCCAGTGAATGGCTTTAGGGGATGCAATGAGTAGGTTCGGTCGTCTGGCAGAGCAGCCGTCATTGCTTCAATCTCTGCCTTTCCATGCAGTAACGTACCACTCGCATGAGGACAGACAGCCGTAATTTCTGGCTCATCCCTGAGATCGTTTACCGCCTTTATTAAGCAGTCTCGTAAGCCCTTACCATCTGTAGACATTCCGATTGGTGAATTCGCATCCGAATTACACCAATAACCGGTCATACGCACATCACCACTGCCATGTTTATGAGTAAAACACCCAGTCTTATCAGCTGATTTTACCCTCGATTTACGTTCAGCAAGTGCATCGGTAGTTTCTAGAACCACCGCAGCACCCGCTTCGCCAGGAAAAAAACCTCCAGCATCAGCCGAGTAGGGATCATTCACCGATGATTTAGCCAGCACTCCCGTCTTTTCATATAACTCAATAACATCAGGCAGGAGTGGCAGTTCTACTCCGATCACAATAGCACGACTCACAACCCCCTGCTTAAGCATCATCCACGCCATGCCCATGGCATCAAGACTAGCGGCACAACCACTTGAAATCACCTGCCATGGCCCATGAATTCCTAGCTCAATACTCACAGCTGAGGCTAGCTCCCCATGCATCGAATTACTGGCTGCCATTAGATCAAAAGACCGCCGCCCTGGCCATGGAGCAACCCAACCAGCTGCATTACCACGACTGCTACCCACAATAATAGCAGCATTAGACAAATCCTCACCAGCCAAACCAGCATCGCGAATCGCTTGCCGAGCCACATGAAGGGATAGCATCGATCCGGGTGCCCATTTTCGTGATAGCAATAGCGATCGATCATCAATCCAAGCCGCATTAAGATCAGTATATCGCGAATCTTTTCCCAATAGGCCAGAAAGCGGATTGAGGGCATGACGTCCCGATGCGATGGCCTCGGCATTCGCACACGCCCCATCGCCAAGACCCGTAGTCAACCCGATGCCCGTGATGGCGATGTCCATAGCTTATAAATCTAACCGCAGCAGGGTGATAGAGGCTTATCACACTCAGATTGTGGCGGCTGCATTTGAGGGTTTGGCGCCTGCGCACTGAGATTTAGTTTTTCAATTAACTCAAGGTCTTTTTTGATCGCTGGGTTCTCTGCAGTCAATAATTTATCACCGTAGAAAATCGAGTTGGCTCCAGCAAAAAAGCACATCGCCTGCCCCTCTTCACTCATCTGTGTTCGGCCTGCAGACAGCCTTACCTTTGCCCTAGGGCATGCAATTCGTGCCACAGCAATCATTCTAACAACATCGAAAATTTCCACTGGGTTCGATCCCTCCAGGGGAGTTCCCGGCATAGGCATCAGCGAGTTGATCGGAACACTTTCTGGTTGTGGATTAAACTCGGAGATCACCTCAATCATCTTTAACCGGTCCTTTGTATCTTCTCCGAGACCAAGGATTCCCCCGCAGCAGATACTCATTCCCGCATCTTGTGCATGACGGATCGTGTTAAGACGGTCATCGTAAGTATGTGAGGTGACAATGTTTGGGTAGTATTCTGGGGAAGTATCAACGTTATGATTATAGGCGGTAACACCAGCTTCTTTCAAAATTGTAGCCTCCTCTGCACCCAATTCACCAAGCGTAACACATACCTCCATACCCAAACTGGAGACGGATTCTATAATATCCACTACCTGGTCAAATCTTTTGGTTCCATTGCGCACACCCTTCCAAGCTGCCCCCATACAGAAACGTGTAGACCCGCTGGCACGTGCCGCTTGAGCCCGCTCCATGACAGCGTCTTTTTCCATCAACCGTTCAATCTGGATACCAGAGCTATGACGGGCCGACTGCGAACAATATGAACAATCCTCTGAGCACCCACCTGTTTTGATCGACAAAAGAGTGCAGAGCTGAACCTCATTCTCAGGCCAGTTTTCCTCATGGACCGCACGAGATTTTTTCAGTAGCTCAAAAAACGGTAGGGCATGTAGGCTGGCAAGTTCTTCGTATTTCATAAGTATTTAATTAGTAAATTATTCTCTGGTATCTATCGCACCCATCTACCTGACACAGTGGGCAGCTTTCCCTCGCTCAAGGTTCTATAATCCGTTTTACCCTTGGCACCGATTAGAGCTTTACCGACTGTACGTTTCCAGTGTGCACTCATGCTTTCACCCGTGTGACACCCCCAACTCTTGCAGTGCGCTCGCTTAGCAAAAACATCTCTCCTGATACCAGCAAGATCCCGCTCGTGAATCCATGCCTTACTCGCACCCATAATTTCTGCACTGTAGTCTAGAAGGAAACAATATTTGTTAGAATGCCCAAAAAAATCAAAACTTACAATAGATCTTGATGGATGACGGTTAATAGCTGCTATCGCCTGCTCTCCGCTACTCACCCAAATCAAGGTCGCTTTTCGCTTTGCAGCCTGCTTGCTAATCCAAGTGCTGTATGGCTTGCGATCCTCTATTCCGCGTTTGATATAAGCAGGGCGATAGACAATCCACGTAATCGCCGCATGCGACCCGTTAGCAGCGCGCAGTTCATCCATCCTCAGCGTGGATGCATGAATAAAATTTGCCCACCAACGATCGTGCTGGTCACCTTCAACACGCAGGTCCTCCCACTTTCTCAACGCCGGCCCACCACACAGAATGACGTGGTTTTTTTCGCTGGCAATCAGTTCGGTGAGCCCCGAACAACCAAGCATCAATAAGCTGAGAATTCCGATGCGCATCTGCCGCCAATATCGTGATCTCATGGAAAAATGTCGAGGCAAAAGTCCAGGCAGCAAGTCATGTGACATGAGTCTAATAACCAGCATGGCGATTTCTGTTTGTCGTTTACCACCCGATGATGCGCCTCGCTTCTTTGTAACGCATATTGATTTGGGCTAATAAAAGAAACAAAATCTTTACGATCAAGGTAGGGAGTTATTTTTTGAGTATGGAGTCGGCTAATGCTTTGGCTTTTTCACTCTCCCCATCACCCGAAAATGAGCCAAGAACAACAGATTTGCCTTTATTAAGAGCCACAACGATCAGAGTAGTCTTGGTAACTTGTTTGCCCTCCACCTCGATTGTTCCAGCCATACGATAGATGATGGCATGTGGGGTAAAGTGATTTTCTTTTAGCATACCCCGCCATTCGACAACATGGTTAGCTTTGTGAGGAAACGACCCACGGGTGCGTTTAAATGTCGGCCCCATAAGGTTTGATACAGTTTTACCAAATTTGATGTCTATGATACTGCGCAAGTCACCACCGTGATGAATTAGTTCGTAGCCTCCGTAACCCGGACAAAGGTGATATAAGTGATCTATTACAGGATTTTTCTCGAGGGCTGAATCCACCAAGACAGCAACGTGCTTGGCTTCCGTAGATGAATAGAAAGATGTGATTTTTTGACCCGCCGCTTGGCAGACAAAAGTCAAAGTGACACAACAAGCTAAGATAATAAATTTCATTCTCTCATTGTGGCAGAATGGTAGACACAGTGCAACTAGTAATAGTGATGCAAGAATGCTCTATACACAACTGCCATGACCCTCATGGGCTTAGCCGATGTAAGCTCCACTCGTTGCTACATGTTACTCTTGATGTTAATTAAGCCCATCTAAACAAGCCATCAGAAAACGAGTCAATGGTTCCACACATTCTGTAAATACCGCCCTAACTATTAATGAGCATTGGCCTCGGTCAGATCAAGGCCACGGGAAAATTTTTCAAATCGCTTTTTTATAGAACCATTAAATTTTTTGACATCGATCGCTTTTGCACGCCACCTATCAGCCGCTCCTTTACACTGCTTTAACAAGTCCTCAGAGCCTTCCATACTTTTCCAGATCGTGGCTGGGTATTTCCCTAAAAACGCAACGAGTTTTTTGTCCTCGATAGTTTTTTCACTCGCCTTAGCAAAAGCCGCAAAAAGAATCCGTTCCAATTTTTTTGGATTTGGAGAGTTACTAGACGTAACCGGCGAGCTGTCAGATGGTTCGTCTGGGTAATGAGATAGCTTTGGAATGTTTCCCAAATTTTTCCAATCAGGACTAATTTCAACTTTTTGCGTCGCAGACGCTCCCGGCAAACCTGTCGCTAACTGAAAACATTGTTGTAGCATGTTCTTGGCTCCTCTGCTCATTCCGTGACCTACTCCCGGCCATGTTTTTCCAATATAACAATACTTGCGACGTTCAATGGCTTTCTCATAAACTCTGTACCAGTCAAGACGTCCAAGTGGCGCTGTTCCGAAAGATTTCCCCGTGTCTTTTTCCCCGCATGAGACAGCAAATGGGATATTTTTTGCGCTACTACTTACCCGTCCATATCCGTTTGTTGCCCATGTACCTCCTGAGTGTGCTGAAATTCCACAAACATATTTCGGTTTATTCATGGCAAAGCGATGCGCGAACTGACTGCCTCCAGAAAAGCCGTGAATAAACATCTTGTCGTGAACGCGATAGGTTTTGCCAATTTCTTTAAACAATTTGAGT
>DPWT01000049.1 GCA_003527555.1 Verrucomicrobiales bacterium
ATTCTGTGATTGAACTCTAGCTAAATTTGATACGTGGATCGATCATCGCCACGATGATATCCGAGATAATATTTCCTATAAGCATGAGGAAAGCAGCGATTGTCAGTGTGCCCATGATGACGTAGTTGTCGCGATCCATGATCGCTTGAAACTGAAGGAGCCCGAAACCCTGAATATCAAACACCGTCTCGATCAGCATACTGCCACCAACAAAAATGGTAATCAGCCCACCCAGACTGGTTGCGATCGGGATGAACGAATTCCTAAATGCATGCTTAAATACGGCAGAGCGAAAACTCACGCCCTTCGATACGGCGGTGCGTACGTAGTCGGCAGCAAGGTTATCCATCAGGTTGTTTTTCATCATCATCGTGGTGTAGGCGAACCCCCCAACGACATAGCAAAGCAGCGGCAGCACGGTGTGATGCCCAAGATCTTTGATTTGATCCCAAGTTGCCAGCTCTTCAGCACTCGGACTTGTCAGCCCAAATAAAGGGAACCAGCCAAGGCGTGCACCAAAGTAGACAATGAGAAGCGCACCCAATGCGAACCCGGGGATAGAGTATCCCACAAACACCAGCACCGAGCTGGCATTATCAATGAATGTGCGGTGTTTAATCGCTTTGAGAATTCCTAACGGAATACAAATCGAATATATAATGATTGTAGACAATAGCCCAAAATAGACAGCAATGGGCACTCGTGCCAAAATCATATCTGAGACCTTGTCTCCGTAGGTTGAGGATTGCCCAAGATCTCCATGGATTAAACCTGAGAACCTTTCTTTATAAACGACAGCCCGGTATGGTTTAGGTGTAGCCTCCTCCTTGGGACGCTCGTTGCGCCGCGCCCAGCGTTCGGCACGATCATCAGGCGACTCAACACGGACACTCCAACCGCTATCTGAGACCCTATCCCCGTCATCCACAAAACGGGCATCCTCTGGGCTCTCTTTGTTCACCAACACCCTGCGCCCACTACCCTTAAGCACAACCAAGGTCTCATTTTCAGGATCTGTGATGAGTTTGTCACCTATGACATCCTCCTGTCGCACACGGATCTCCTCCTTACTAATGCGTCGCTCACGCGGCCAGAAACCCAACCACTGAAGGTAAGCCACTGGAATCGGTTTATCGTAACCGTATTCTTCCTCAAGTTCTTCGAGATCTTCGTCACTAAGTCCGCCACCACCTTGGCTGCCTGCTGATGAGTTACTATTCTCATCACTCTGAGTGGCACGTTGCATCGCACGCTCGATCGGACTACCAGGCATGAATCGGGTCAGCGTGAAAACGATCAGCGTGACCCCGAGCAAAGTGATCGGGACAAGCAGAAATCGTCTGATAAAATACGCCTTCATGGAAAAAAGAAACAACCCTCGTGCATTGTGAGGGCCATGAACTATGTAGGTCACGGATCGCAGCGACGCAAGCCCGTGTTTGGGTTTTCATATTTTCACCCATATGGGCAAAAAAATGCTCCACATTCTCTGTAAATTAGCCAGTTTTAACGCGCCATGCGTCTAGCCTTCATTTTGTCTCCAGTTTTATTAATGCCTTTTTTGTCATCATGCGACAAGGAATCACCGATTGACAAATACACTGAGAAAAAAATCCTGATTGTAGGGAACTCCAACGAACCCGCCGGCCTCGACCCACAAATCGTCACCGGGGTAATCGAGAGCAACATTATCACCTCTCTTTTTGAGGGGCTATGTGTCCAGCATCCATCAGACAGTGGCGGCTCAATGCCCGGCGCCGCAGCCCGTTGGGATGCCAACGAAGATTTTACCGAGTGGACATTTCATTTGCAGAAAAATGGCAAGTGGTCAGACGGCATGCCCGTAACCACAGCTGACTTTTTATTTGCCTACGAACGCATCCTCAGCCCGGACTTCGCTGCTAAATATTCATCCATGCTTTACTACATCAAGAACGGAGAAAAATTCAACAAAGGCGAACTCAAGGACTTTTCCGAAGTAGGTGTGAAAGCGATTGATGACTACACGCTCAAGATTTTTCTACGTGCCCCTATCCCATTTCTTCCACATCTCACCAAACACTACACTTGGTATCCTGTCCCAAAGCACACCGTATTAGCTCATGGGACAATGACAGAACGAAACACATATTGGACAGCACCAGAGAGCATGGTCTCCAACGGCCCGTTCAAACTCGAGACTTGGAAGTTCAATGATCGTATCGAAGTGATTAGAAACCCTCATTACTGGGATGCGGATACAGTAAAACTCAACGCCATCCGCTACCTACCCATTGGCAACAAATACACCGAGGCCCGCATGTTTTTTAACGACCAGATGCACGTCACCGAGCGTCTTGCTCCTGAAATGATCGGCTATTGCAGAGATCGCTATCCCAGAGAATTCCGGCAGGAGGTGTATCTCGGTTGTGATTTCATACGCTTCAACATGACTCTGGAAAAATTCAAGGATGTCCGTGTTAGAAAAGCTCTCTCCCTCGCCATCGACCGACAATTAATTATCGATAAAGTAACCAAAGGCGGTGAGGAGCCCGCTCAGGGGATTGTCTCTCCCATGGGTGAGTATAAGACAGCAGGTATCGCCAAACACAACGCTGAGCTGGCAAGCCAACTGATAGCTGAAGCCGGCTACTCAGATGGCAATAAACTCAAGTTCACTCTATTGACGACTGATCGAGACGGCGCCAAAACCTACGCCGAGGCATTTCAAGACATGTGGCAGAAAATCCTGCCTGTGGAAGTCAGCATCGAGCAACGCGAATGGAAAAGCTACCAAGACATGATGTCAAAATTAGGATACGAAATGACGACCGGAGGATGGATTGGCGATTATCCAGATCCCACGACCTTCCTCGACATGTGGAAAAAAGGTGACGGAAACAATCGCACCGGATGGCATAGCGAAGAGTATGAAAAGCTGCTGGGTAAAGCTGAGCTGGCTACTGACCCTGCAGAACGAATACGACTGCTGCGCCAAGCCGAGACACTCTTTTTAAACGAGCACCCCATTGTCCCAATCTACTGGCACACCAGCGTCTACTTACTTCATGACTCTGTGAAAAACTGGCACCCGCTGCCGCTCAGAAATCAGCCCTACAAATTTATCGATTTGAAGAAGTAGGCAACACTTCACATATCATTCTACTTTACCATGCTACGTATTATCATCAGCCGTCTCACCCAAGGCATACTCGTCATATTTTGTCTGCTAGCGATCACCTTTGTCCTCATTCGCTTGATGCCAGGTGATCCTTTCACGGGAGAAAAGTCACATGCTGCTCACATCATCGAGAAGAACCGCGAGAACTTCAGCTTGGATAAACCCATCCCCATCCAGTTTGGCGTCTATCTGACCAAGCTCACCCAAGGTGACATGGGGGACTCCCCAACCCGCGAGCAGAAAGTAAGCACGATTATCAAACACTCATTTCCAGCTTCTCTGATACTAGGCATTTGTAGTATGATTGTGGCTATTTGCATTGGCATTCCAGCAGGGGTGATTGCAGCACTAAAGAAAAACTCTTTGATCGACTATGGCACCATGGTCATTGCGATGATTGGTATTAGTATTCCCTCGTTTGTAATCGGACCGCTGCTTGCGAGCTATGTAGCAATGAATGTCCCCCTCCTCAAAGTAGCTGGTTGGGGCGATCCCTTTGATTGGATATTACCATCCATTACCCTGGGAGCAATGACCGGCGCCTATATAGCACGGATTACACGTGGCGGCATGCTTGAGGTAATTAATCAAGACTACATCCGAACCGCCAAAGCCAAAGGAGTAAGCCAGTTCAATCTCATTTTTAAGCATGCTATTCGTGGCGGCATCATACCTGCCGTCGCCTACGTCGGCCCAGCCTTCGCCATGCTACTGACGGGATCGTTCGTGGTTGAAACCATTTTTCAGATCCCGGGCATGGGACAGCATTTCGTCACCGCTACAAAAGACCGTGATTACTTTCTGCTCCAAGGGGTCGTGTTGCTATTTGGCACTTTGATCGTGTTAGCAAATCTCGCTGCGGATATCGCCCTCGTCTTACTCAACCCTCGCTTGCGTGAGGCCTAATCATCTACCATCCAAATTTTTAAAATCATGCCCACTGAAAAAAATGCCGCAAAAGATGTCATCAAAGGCCAATCACTATGGTCAGACGCTTGGCTGCGCCTGAAAAAAAACCATATGGCTGTGATCAGCATGGCTGTTCTAGCACTTATTTTTCTGCTTTGCTTCATCTTGCCAGCCATTGGAAATTTCAATGCTCCGGAAGACCCGGCTGTCCGCGCAGCTGAGCACTGGTTTAAAAACCCCAATTACCAGAACCTCAATAATACATTTGCTCCACCCAGTGGCCATCACTGGCTTGGCACTGATCAATCGGGAAGAGATCTGTTTTCACGCCTGCTATACGGCGGACAGATTTCCCTGCTTGTGGGACTCGTCGCCACGACGATCTCCGTGATAGTCGGCGTCGCTTACGGCGCCATCGCAGGATACTCAAGCGAAAGAACAGACTCTCTGATGATGCGAATCGTCGATATCCTCTACGGTCTACCATTCCTTGTCCTCGTCATCCTTTTTTCACTGCTCATATCAGAACACATGAAAGAGCTATCTGAACCACCGGATGATGTTTGGAAATGGGAAAGCGTTTTCGTCAACAAATATGCTAACCTAATTCCACTCTTTATTGCCATAGGCGCACTCGGATGGCTGACGATGGCACGCGTGGCTCGGGCCCAGGTAATGAACATAAAAAAACAGGATTTCATAGAAGCCGCTGTGTCACTAGGGCTGAAAAAATCAACCATCCTGACACGTCACATCTTGCCAAATATGATCGGCCCGATGATTGTCTACACCACACTAACCGTTCCAAGCTTCATACTTACCGAAGCCACCCTTTCCTATTTGGGGGTCGGTGTGCAATCGCCTAACAGCTCATGGGGAATCCTCCTGCAAGAAGGCTCACGATACATGGAAACCAACGCCAGATTACTTATCGTGCCAAGTATTGTTTTTTCCCTTACCCTATTCGCTTTGAACTTTCTCGGAGATGGCCTGCGCGATGCTTTAGATCCAAAGGCAAGTAAAGACTAGTAAAGTTAGCGACTTGCGTGGATTGCTAATGAGTAAATCACAAGATCTGCATTGAATACTCAAGCACGATCACAAAGAAGTGTTTATTGACCAGAAATATTTACCTCCTCCCCTGCAGCGCCCGGGTAATAGTCAGCTCATCAGCATGATCGAGACCACCACCGGCGGGCAGACCTTGGGCAATACGTGTGATGCGGAAATTCTTTGGCGCGAGAACCTCAGCGATGTAGTTAGCAGTCGCCTCGCCTTCGACATCGGCCCCAAGCGCGAGAATAATTTCAATTTCCTGGTCAACATTTTCCAATCTTCGCAGCAGCTGGGAAATACGCAGATCTTCAGGTGTCACATTATCCAGCGGCGACAATTTACCACCGAGGCAATGGTAATAGCCTTTGAAGGAGCCTGAGCGTTCGAGCGGCAAGACATCGGTAGCTTGCTCAACGACGCAGAGCTGAGTGGCGTCGCGTGAGGTGTCGTCACAGACGGTGCAGCCTGCCTCAGTTGCAAAAAACCCACAGATCGGACAGGTGGTGACGGTCTTTTCCGATTCTAACAATGCATCTGAGAGCGCGGTTGGCTGTGCTTTAGGGTTCTGCAACAACCAGATGGCAATACGCTCTGCACTGCGCGGACCGATGCCGGGCATGTGCTTCAATTCGGCTATCAAATTCACAACTGGCTCTGGATAATCAGCTCTTGGCATTTTAATGTAGTGATTGGTGGATTTGACTTAAAATTACAGCTGGGACTTAGGTTTTCCCTTGTCTTTCAGTGATAGCCCTTTCTCTACTTTTACTGTTTTGTCCAATACCCTGTCTGTTTTAGTGAGAGTATTCGGCTCTTCGGGCGATTGATCAAGTGGAGGAATCAGCTCTGCATCAGGTTGTGATATGTCGATTTTTGAGTAAATAGAATCGCACGGCATACGATGATGCTGGGTGTAGATGACGACACAGAACCAGCTCCAGAAAACACCTACCAGTTGGACAAAGGGCGAAAAATAAATACTCCATACCGCAAATGTCGGCACCATGGCGACGGTTAATATCATGGCGGTTATACCCAGCAGCACCCTGCGCCACACACTTGGAGAATCTAGAACCGCAAACGCAATACCATAACAAAAAACTCCTGCTACAACCATTACAGAGAGCATTGTTGGCTGAGCGGCCACGCCTTCATGAAAGAAGGGGTTTGACATCGACTCGAGTAGTAACGCATCAACACGCTTGAACATACCGATCCAATGTAGGGCATAAGACAACAACAAACCAACGCTACCATATAGCAAGGCGGGCATGTTCAATCTTCCTACTGGCATAGATAGAATTTGTCGCTGGTTTTGAAATGTCATGAGGTGTGTGCAGAACTACCCCACAGTAGGTTTACTCACCCTCGTCTCCGGAGCTTGAGTTTGCTTGTGCAGTTTCTGTAGCAGTATTATAGGACTGAACTACGCGTTCACTCAAGAACTTGTCGGCATCAAGAACTGCTTCTTTTTCCAGATCAAACTCCCCCACACCAGTATTTTTCTCGATGAGCTTGAGACCAAACTGGTAATCCTTGAATCGCTGCTGACAGAGCTGCAGAACACTTCGTGTCTTTTCAGCAGCTTCTTCACCCAACAAAGTAACTGCTTCATCGGAAAAACATATTTTGATGCTATGCTTTTCTTGAAACTCACGGGCATAGAGGTCAGCTTCCTCTCGCGCCTTGGCAACATCGACGCGTTTTCCAAGTTCACGGTATTTGGCTAATACCTCATCTCGTTTTTTAATGAGGTCGGCATCAATGCTCAACTCGCTCACGGCGGTGCCAGGAAGCTCAAACTTGAAATCTCGCAGTAGCCCCTCGCATACGGTCATCAATGCGCGTGCACCTGTATTTTCCAATTCTGCAAGTGTAGCAATACATTCGATAGCAGAGTCCTCAAACTTTGCTTGAATTCCATAGGCTGCAAACTCTCGCTCATACTGGCGCAGCAAACTACCCTCAGAATTTTTCATGATATTCACAAAGTCTTTCGACTCTAATTTCTCGCACACAACCCGAACAGGAAGACGACCAATGAATTCAGCTTCAAAACCAAAGTCGATAAAGTCCTGTGTGTTAATTTGACCAAAAAGCTCTTCGCCTGTCGGGCTTTCGGAAACTTCAGCTCCAAATCCAATTTGACCACTACGAAGCCGTTTCTTGATCACCTTCTCCAATCCGGAGAACGCACCGCTAACAATAAATAGAATATGACGTGTGTTGATGGTATCTTTGCCGTCACCTCTGCCGCTTTGCATATCCATCATTGCCATCATCTGACTCTTCATGTCATTAGGATTTCTGGCAGCCACCTCAGTTTCCTCCATAAGCTTCAGTAACGTCGTCTGAACCCCGCGACCACTGACGTCGCGCCCCATACCACTGGAGCTACTGGCGAGTTTATCAACTTCATCGATGTAGATGATACCATACTCGGCGAGCTCCATATCACCATCTGCTTTCTGCACTAGCTCCCTGACAAGATCATCAACATCACCACCAACATATCCGGTTTCTGAAAACTTTGTTGCATCGGCCTTCACAAAAGGCACACCAATCATTTCTGCGATGTGCTTAATGAGGTAAGTTTTACCAACACCCGTGGGCCCCACTACGATAACGTTCTGTTTTTGGTATTCGATA
>DPWT01000084.1 GCA_003527555.1 Verrucomicrobiales bacterium
AAACGTGTCGATTACCTCACTACAGGCAACCGTGAATTGAAAGCAGCAGCCTCCCAAGAAAAGGCCAACAAAGCCGCTGCAGATCTCGCCACCGCCTCAACTGCTTCTGATGCCCTCAAGCAAGCTAAAGCTGCCGTATCAAACGAAGAGCAAGCCCTTAACACAAGAACCCAAGAATACCCGCGCACTGCCACCATTTTCTGGCAGACAAAACGCTCCATAGCCACCGTATTTGTCGGCTTTCTACTAGCTGCCATCATAGCCATCCCCCTAGGCATCATGTGCGGACTCAACCGCATCGTCATGGCCTGCCTAACACCTATTATCTCAATCTTTCGCCCTGTATCTCCCGTCGTCTGGTTGCTCATTTTCCAAATCGTTGTTGGGGCATTCTTCCCAGATCCAAATGCGCACCCCCTCTTCATATTTATGAACAACTCAGCGAACCCCTTGGCCTTTCTCCAGACCAATCCCGCCATGATCTTTTCTGCCTGCACCGTGGCTATGTGTGCTCTCTGGCCCGCCCTAGTCAACACCGCGCTCGGAGTTTCCGCTATTGATAAAGATTACCTCAATGTTGCTAAAGTGCTGCGCCTAGGCTTCTGGTCACGCCTCTTCAAAATCATCATACCCAGCTCACTTCCGTTGGTTTTTGCAGGTCTACGCATCTCCCTTGGAGTAGGCTGGATGGTTCTTATCGCTGCTGAAGCACTATCCTCATCCGACGGTCTCGGAAAATTTGTCTGGGATGAGTACCAGAACGGATCTTCACAATCCTTTGCCAACATCATCCTCGCCTGCTTCGTCGTCGGCATTATCGGCTTCTTTCTAGATCGCCTTATGATTGTCCTTCAGAGACTCGCCTCCTTCGACGACGGCTCTGCCACCGCCTAGATACCATCCCAAGTCGCAAAACAGAATTCAAGCTAGGTAATTCCAAAACCATCGAAATCCTTACCCATGTCCTTCCTAGAAATTGACAACATTAACGTAGGCTTCGGCCCCGTCTCCTCACGCACCGAGGTCTTAAGAAACATCAACCTCAGCGTTAAGGAAAACGAATTCGTAGCTATTATTGGGTTCTCCGGCTGCGGGAAATCAACCCTGATCAATCTCCTCGCTGGTCTTCAGAGACCAGACAGCGGCGAAGTACGCCTCAATGGCAAAACTACCAAAGGCCCAGGTCCAGACCGAGGTATCATGTTTCAGAACTACTCGCTTCTTCCATGGCTATCCGTCTTCGAAAACATCGAGCTCGCCGTTCGTTCTGTCTTTGGAAAGATGAAGAAAAAGGAAATTGAGGAACACATCATGCACTACATCGATATGGTGAAACTTACCCCCGCCCGTGACAAAAAACCTCACGAACTCTCAGGAGGGATGCGCCAACGTGCCTCCCTTGCCCGCACCCTCTCACTAAAGCCTGAAGTACTTCTCCTCGATGAACCCCTCTCCGCCCTTGACGCACTGACACGCTCCGATCTGCAGGATGAAATCCTTAAAATCTGGGAAGAAGATAAACGAACCGTCGTCATGATCACCAACGACGTGGACGAAGCTGTACTGATGGCCGACCGTATCGTACCCCTGACCATGGGCCCAGAAGCCACACTCGCCAATGAATTTGTCGTCAATATGGCGAGGCCTCGCGAACGCCAAACATTGAACGACCACCCCGAGTTCATGCGTCTCAAATCGGAAATCACATCCTTCATGATGCACCTCAACGAGGAAAGCAAAGCCCTCAAAAAAAATACTATTATCCCCATGCCAGCCGTTCGTCCGAAATCCTTCGAGCCACCAGTAGCCGCACCAAGACTCAAAACCAAATACTCTGCTCTACTTTAAAATACTTCTAAATCTAAAGTTCTCAGCAATTCACCAATATGCAAAACGATTCCTCAAACCAGCGCTTCGTCGAGATCTCCAACCTCATTAAGGAATACCCCAATCCCTACGGTGATGACTTCCGCGTTGTCGAGGGCTTCAATCTTAAAATTGCCGAAGGCGAATTTATTTCTCTCATCGGCCACTCTGGTTGCGGAAAATCCACAGTCCTCACCATGCTCGCCGGCCTCAACGAGATTTCTGGCGGTGGCATCATCGTCGGCAACAAAGAAATTGACGGCCCTGGCCCCGATCGGGCCGTTGTTTTCCAATCCCCCTGCCTCATGCCGTGGTTAACCGCCTACAAAAATGTTATGCTTGGCGTCAACAATGTCTACCCACACGTCGACAAGCTCACTCGCAAACAAATTGCCGAACACTCCCTCTCAGTTGTCGGCCTTGCTGACTCCATGCATAAATACCCATCTGAAATGTCAGGTGGCATGCAACAACGCGTCGGTATCGCCCGCGCTATCGCCCTTCAACCCAAAGTCCTCCTCCTCGACGAACCTTTTGGTCGCCTCGACTCCCTCACTCGCATGGAACTACAAGACGTCATCATCGACATTCTCGCACGCGAAAAAATCACCGCCATGATTGTTACTCATGACGTCGATGAAGCCATCTTCATGGCCGACCGCTGCGTCATGATGTCTAACGGGCCAAAGGCCGGCATTGGTGAGATTCTCGAGATCGGATTTTCCCGACCTCGCGATCGCGAAGCAGTCTTCAACGACCCCGCATTTTTCCAATACCGCGAACACCTCCTCGCATTCCTCGAGCAACGCTCCCACATCAAAGGTGTAACCCGCACCCACAATCACTCAAACACCCTGGGATTTCTCAATAAAGAAGAACTCCAACTCAAAAAACAAAAAGTGGCGCAAACACTCCAAGATCAACAGCAAACACTTTAGATC
>DPWT01000001.1 GCA_003527555.1 Verrucomicrobiales bacterium
AGGACATATCGTCTATGAAGTGAACTCTAACCAGTTTCTACCCGAGTTTATACTCACCGGATATGAATTAACCAACAAAGATCCTGGCTGGCTTTTCTCTCCTAGCGATCATTTCAACCCCGATAGCATCACCCTGCGACCCTAGTTAATTATGGCAGTAACACGTGACAATCTAGCAGCAGTGCTCGACGAAATCGCTCTTTTATTAGAAATCAAAGGAGAAAATCCATTTAAGACCCGCGCATACAGGAATGGCGCAGAAACGATACGGAATTTCCAAGGTGAAATCGTCGCGATGGCCGCAGCCAACAACCTCCATGGAATCAAAGGCATCGGCAAAGCTCTACAAGAAAAACTACACGAGCTCGCCAGCACTGGGAAATTAAAGTTCCATGAAAATCTCCGTGCCGAGTTTCCTGAGGGACTATTTGAGCTCTTTGGCATCCAAGGGCTCGGCCCAAAAAAAGTGCGCCTGTTATATGATGAACTGGGTATTGACTCGATTGATGCGCTAAAAAAATCCTGCAAAGATGGAAGGCTTTCATCACTTCCAGGATTCGGCAAAAAATCAATCGATAAACTCATAGAATCTATCGCACTGAAGGAACAATTTGCCGATCTCTTTCTTCTAGGAGATGTTGCACCCATCGCCGAGACCATACTGGATATACTGCGCAAACATCCTGATACCTTGCGTGCAGATATCGCTGGCTCCTACCGCCGTAGTAAAGAGATATTGCACGACCTCGACTTTCTCGTTGCCACTCCCGCTCCTGCAAAAATCACCAAGTTTTTTACTGAAATCCCCGAGGTTCACTCGGTAATCTCACAAGGTAGCACCAAGGCATCAATCCGTCTCGAGAACGGACTTCAATGCGATCTTCGTGCTGTCTCTAATGCGCAATTCCCATTCGCACTTCAATATTTTTCAGGCAGCAAGGAACACAACGTGGCACTACGATCTCGTTCGCTCAAACTTGGCTGGTCGCTCAACGAATACGGCTTTACTCCAAAGGATAAAACAACTCCTCCTGCCCCCCAAATCAATGACGAAGGAGAGATCTACCGCGCATTGAAACTAGAGCGTATTCCTCCCGAACTACGGGAAAATAGCGGTGAAATTGAGGCTGCTGACAAAGGCTCGCTACCGCGTCTTGTCGAGCTGGAAAACTTGCGTGGCACATTTCACAACCACACGACAGAATCAGATGGAAGTAATACACTAGAGGAAATGGCAGAGGCTGCACGAGATCTTGGGCTTCAATATTTAGGTATAGCTGACCATTCAAAATCACAATTCCAAGCGCGAGGATTATACCCAGACCGATTGATCAAGCAGGTTAATGCTATTAAAAGTCTTAATAATCAGTGGCCCGATTTTCAAATTTTTGCCGGCACAGAGGTTGACATACTCAAGGACGGATCACTCGATTTTGAAGATGATGTTTTGGCAGAACTCGACTACTGTGTGGCATCGATTCATGGTTCATTTCAGCTCGATGAAAAAGAGCAAACAGCTCGTATTATTCGTGCTATGGAAAATCCGCACGTCACCATGATTGGCCATTTGACAGGAAGAATTCTTCTCAAAAGAAAAGGCTACCAACTAAACATTAACAAGATCATCGACTGTGCCGCGGCAACGGGAACAATCATCGAGCTGAATTGTAATCCCCGCCGACTCGATATGGACTGGCGCCACTGGCACCACGCACGTGACATGGGGGTCCTGACCTCCATCAACCCAGACGCTCATGCCACCGAGCATCTCCAGTTCCTAGCGTTCGGTGTGCGCCTTGCACGCAAAGGCTGGCTGCGCACTGAGGATGTATTGAACACCCGTAGTCTGGAAGATGTGAGGAAGTTTCTGACTACTCACAAAAAATAAATGTGTTTTCCATACCAAATGGTATAAGAAATGCTCCCTCCTCATAGATCTCGTGTCACTCACCAATATCCAAATATCCGCCGAACGCGAACTCAAGACCATTGTCAAAAGCCACCTCACTCAAACAGAGCGCGCCCAGATAGTGAAACGCTTCATCAAAGCAGAAGAGGCCAGTATTTTCAAAAAACATCAAAGTGGAGCCAGCGGACTCGAAATCGCTGAGGCCCGATCTAACCTATTAGATGCGGTTCTTGAAGTAATGTTCAAAGCTGCAACTAGCATACATGGCGACGAAATACCCACTGTGACTTTATTAGCTCAAGGAGGGTATGGCCGCGGCCACCTAAACCCAGGCTCGGACCTCGATCTTCTGTTTCTTCTGCCTCGCGCGGCTCACAAAATCGCGAAAGAAGTCTCATCAACTATCGAAAATATCCTTTATATTCTTTGGGACGCAGGCTTCAAGGTTGGGCACGCAAGCCGATCAATTGCTGAGTGCGTGACTGAAGCACGCAATGACCAGCAGAATAAAACCGCCCTGATGGATGCTCGTTTCGTTGCTGGCGATCGTGATCTATTCTCAACCTTCACCAAACGCTTCGATAAAGAGTGCGTCAATAAAGGCCAAGAAGCGTTTCTTGAACTACGCCGGCAGGACCTTCGTAGTCGTCACGGCAAGTATTCACATACCGTCTTCCTGCAAGAACCACACGTAAAGGAAAGCTGCGGTGGCCTGCGTGATTACCAGAACGTTTTATGGGTGGCACGCGTCAAACTCGGGTTTAAATCTATTGAAGATCTTGTCACTGCAAAAATCATCACTAAGAGCACATGCCACCAACTCACACGCGGATACGATTTCCTTCAGCGCGTCCGTAATGATTTACACTACGATAGCGGTCGATGTAGCGACACACTCACACTCAGGCTTCAAGGCGTTGTAGCTACCAACTTCAAGTATCCTCAGAAAACTATTTTGCGCCGCTGCGAGGCATTCATGAGAGATTACTATCGCCATACACGCGCAGTCTATACCCACAGCACCTCACTGATGGAATATTTTGAGATCGAGCGACAGAATCATGGCGGCTTATTGGGCATGATTCCTTTTACCAAGAAAAAAAGAAAAACTGTTAAATTTGATGGCTTTATCGCAAGGAACGGAAGGCTTTTTTTGGAAAATAAGAATGTAATCGAAGATGATCCAAATCGTCTAATGAGGCTCTTTCAACACTGCCAGATCCACTCACTAACATTAAGCCCACAAGCACGAAAATACATTCATATCGCGAGCAAAAAAATTGACCGCGCATTCCGTTATAATGCATCAAATCGCGAGACCTTCCGCGCCATACTTCAGCGTAAAGGCGAGGTAGGTCGCATCCTCAGGCTAATGCACCGCACCAAGGTGCTGGATAACTATCTCCCCGAGTTTGGCGCTATGGACTGCCTCGTACAGCATGAATTCTTTCACCGCTATACCGCAGATGAACACACCCTGAGATGTATTGATCAGCTCGATAGCCTCTATGATGCTCACGATGATGAGAACCCTGGACGTAAAATATTTCGCAAGCTTCTACGCGACATTCAAGATCCTTACACACTCTACCTCTCCTTAATCCTTCACGACAGTGGCCGCGCTGAAAACGTACGTGAACACATTGACGGCTCCACTATGCTGGCGGACAAAGTCTGCCGCAGGCTTCAAATTCGTGGGGGCAGACGCAGCATGATCATGTTCTTAGTAGATCATCACCTTACTTTCTGGCGTTATGCCACCAGCAGAAACTTGGAAGACATTTCTGTTATAGAGGAGTTTGCCAATATCATGAAAGATAAGCGCAACCTCGATGCACTCTTGCTGTTTACTTGGGCCGACTCAAATGGCACCAACGATGAAGCGTGGTCACCCTGGAAAGAAACATTGATGTTACAGCTATACGGATCCACAAGGCTGTGGCTAGATAAAGGGAAAGATCATTTCCAATCGAATCTCACAGAACATAAAGTAGATTTGTTAGATCGCTGCAAAAAGATCCTTTCACCTGGATATCATGAGCAGATGAGACAACATTTTGATCGTATGCCGGGCACCTATTTTCGTTTTCGAGAGCCTCGTAATATCTCATTACACATCAAGTCCGTGCAGGCATTCCTCAAACGAGACGCTAAACTTCCAAAAGGTCAATTCGACTGCGACATGATTTGGATCGACCGCGATGACCGATCTCACACCGAGCTCCTCGTTGCAGCTTGGAATCGACCATTTTTCCTAGAAAAAGTCTGCTGTGCACTCGCTGCAAATGAGATCAACATTATCAGTTCAGATGTCTACACGCGCACAGACGGTATAGTTTGCGACCTCTTCCAAGTCTGCACCATGGATTACAGCCCAGTAACATCGGAGCGAGACCGCAAGAGAGTTCTTGAGGCTTTCCTGTCCATCAATCAAGACGCCGATCTCCAAAAAGACTACGACCCACAAAAATTCCTCAAGCGTAAAACTAATTTACTACGTACGGATAAAACAGGTGAAGGTATCCCCTTCCCTACCATCGTTCAAGTCAGCAACGAACTCAGTTCAACCTGCACCGCAATTGAAATCCAGGCACTAGATCGTATCGGGCTACTACATGACCTATTCCTCACAATTGATCGCTTGGGCATCGCTACCGTACACGCCCGAATCTGTACGGAAAAAGGCGCGGCAATGAATACCATTTACGTTACATGGCCAAATGGTAAAAAAGTTTTCGATGAGAAAAAGCAACAAGAAATTGAAAAAACGCTCAGCGAACTAATTGGGTGAGTTTTTGCGTGCAGGCAGATCATACATGATTATTTGATCAATCCGAGCTCGTTGGCTTTTTTAATCGGAATTGCCTTAGCATTACAAACTTGTTGCCATCCTGGAAAGTTCCACTTATTTGGGAATCCTCGGCACTGTTTAGGTTTCACAGAATTGATACGACAGTTCTGACCATCTAACATAATGCACTCGTGGTTATCTTTTTCCGTCAAAGAAAGGCCATCACGATTCATGCGAAGCCGTGTAAACTCATCAATGAATGCCTGCGTTTCCATCCCAAGAAACTTAGCTATATTTTCAATCTCATAGCTCTCCACACGGACATCACCCGGCCATTTACAACATGCGGTGCAGCGATCGCACTGATACCATACGTCAGACATCTTAGTTACAGGGCTTGGCATCATGGCAAACGGAGACGTTTACCAATACCAATAATGTTATTACGCAGCCCATTCTTGGTTTTAAGAGCAGCAACCGATGTCTTATATTTGCGCGCGATTCCGTAGAGTGTATCGCCTCGCTTCACACTGTGGTAGCGAACCATGGGTATTGATGGCTTACTGCGCACCCGTGGCGCTGCTCTGGAAGAGCTGGATGCCACGATGGGAATCGAACTTGTAGCTCGCGATGATGTTGCAACATAAGAGGCCGCATAGGGCGAGGCTCCTGGGTTTGGTTGAATCTTTGGATGGGAGATAGATTTAAAATGCTTATTCACTTTGGCGAGAAACCACTGCCACTTTGCACCAGGGTGCCCATTATCTAGCAAATAATGGGGGCAATTTTTATGCGGCTGCTTCAACCCCTTACGTGGCCAATGATAGTGAGGTACGATTTTTCGTAAGGGAATATCATGCTGATGCATCAAATAAGCGGCAAGCTTGGCGGTGCGCTCAATGGTGGCAGAGCGGCTGTTACCTCTATTTTCACACATCTCAATACCGATCGAGTAATTATTCCCCGGACCATCGAAATCCGCGTGCTCACCTTGTTCATTGGTCGGAAGATGCTGCACAGCCCGGTCTTGATCAGTGGTAAAGTGCCAAACAAGGTAGCCAATACGATTACCCCCTCTACATTTGGGAGCGCGTAACTTCCCATTTTTGAGTGCCAATGAATGGCGCAAGGCATCTGCGCTTCTTGAAAAATTCTGTGTGCTATGAATAGTTATATAGCGAGGTTTCATGTAGCGCCTATATTTACGAGCATGCTTACCACGCGGAATAATGTCCTGTTTTATATTCACCTCACGATAGAGCTGTCTGGGCGACTTTGGAGGGGTCGCAGGGACAGGGCGATAGCGGCCTCCGTAAGCAGCCGTGGCACCAAAACGAGAACTCTCTGATGATCTGTCGTTCTTAGCAGACGGGGAAGACGAACAGCCAGGCAGCAGAACGACACCCAACGACACATGAAACAAACTCATCCATGTAATCATTCCCCATTTCATAAATAGAATTTGTATCCTAATAAACAAGACAACGAAAGGGAGTAATTAAAAAACTTTTGATTTCTTAACTATTTCTAGAGATACTAGATTGCATACAGTTTATAGCAGTCGTATAGAGTGTTCACAGGTGTCCATATCGACTCCATCACCTAGCCCCTTGGCACTACCCAAAATACCTGGAATCGCCGAGATAAATGCCACTCCTCTGATTGCAAATCAGCTGGAGGACTTTGTACGTGGACAAAATTCTATCATTTTCGAGTCTGTTGATGATGCCGCCTTTGCATACATCTGCGCCCTATGCGCACATGCATTACCTGATGGTGACAGACTATGGGTCACTCATCCAAATCCTAGAATTAGAGATCGGATCTGTGCAGAATTATATCTCTGGGAAACTCATCCATTGTTGTTTCCAGATCTAGCCGAGAACCTAGGTGAGGAAGCAGTCACTGCACCTGAAATTGTCGCAGAGCGACAAGCAGTAATGCAATTGCTCAACAAACCATCAACATCAAAAAAACCACAGGTCGTTGTGATGTCGGCTCTTGCATTGAAGAACGCATGTCCAAAACCAAATTCTCTCAAATCGGCTGCTCGTAAAATCTCAGTGGGTGATACGTTGGATCCAGCTGAGCTAGAAAAAGATCTACTGAGTCACGGTTATGAAAAAGTACCCCAGGTTTACATGCAGGGACAGTTCGCGATGCGGGGCGGGATCTTGGACGTGTACTCTTGGCATGGGACAATACCATTACGAATAGAATTCTTTGACACGGAGATTGAGTCTCTGCGAGAATTCAACATTCACTCTCAGGTATCGAACAATCGTGCCTCTGCCTACGAGATCACTCTTGCAGAACTACAGATGGACGGTGAATTCCTTGACTATCTGCAAGCTAATGATCGTTTGCTAGCGGTACAAAACAACGATGATGAGATTCCAGTAGACGCTCATGGCATCATTCTTTGCCATGGAAATGCCATCAAAGAACCTCTCTGTGTAGGCAGCCCACTTGGGGTTTTTGATGCAGGGGATTTTATTCTTAATGAAGCTCGAAGACATCAATTTTTTCAACAACTCGCCGACTGGGATTTAGATGGCTGGCGTGTGTTTCTTACGTTTTCTAATAATGGTGAAAAGGAACGCTTTCTGGAACTAGTCGATCCTAATTTTTTCTCGCCTAATAAGGTGGAAGCACTGTGTGGCGAGCTTGCTCAAGGCTTCACCATCCCTCGGGCAAAGCTGGCATTTATTTCCTCCGCAGAAATTTTTGGTCGCTACCAGACACAACCAACTAGAAGACGGACGCACACTGTAGACCATCAGCGCAGGACCCGCGCACAAACAGCTCTCGAGGACATCAAAGATGGTGATCTTTTAGTGCACGCAGAGTATGGCATTGGGAGGTTTGAGGGCATCAAACACAATGACGAAGGGTTGGAGGAAATCCACATTGGTTATCGCGATGGCTCGGTGTTGAGCGTACCCTTGGATCACTCGCACTTGCTGTCAAAATATGTGGGTCTTGGCGGAAAAGATCCCGATCTCACACGCTTGGGAACTGCCTCCTGGGGCAAGGCACGCAGTTCAGCAGAAAAATCAATTCTCGACTACGCTGCAAAGCTGCTCCAAATGCAGGCAGAACGACATACGTCATCTGGTCATCCCCACCCGCCAGATACTAGATGGATGTGGGAATTTGAGAACTCATTCCACCATACTCTAACGGAGGGACAGGCAGCTGCCATTGAAGACGTAAAAACCGACATGGAATCATCGAAACCCATGGATCGTCTGGTCTGCGGTGATGTCGGTTTTGGTAAAACTGAAGTAGCCATCCGCGCAACATTCAAGGCAGTGACTGGTGGAAAACAGGCAGTCATTCTCGTGCCCACAACAGTTCTAGCCGAACAGCACTGGCGCACCTTTCGCGAGCGTATGAGTGACTACCCGATTCGCATTGATTTATTAAATCGGTTTCGCTCCTCCAAAGAAATACGCGAAACTCTTGAGGGAATTTCAAGTGGAGCAGTTGATATTGTAATTGGTACGCATCGGCTACTGTCAGCAGACGTTTCATTTAAGAAACTTGGCGTTGCCATCGTGGATGAGGAACAAAGATTTGGAGTGAAACATAAAGAACGGTTCAAGGAAATGTTCAGCAGTATTGATGTGCTCACTCTATCCGCCACTCCAATTCCTCGCACTCTTTACCTCTCCCTGATGGGAGCACGGGACATGTCTACTATCGATACCCCCATACCTGGTAAAGTATCAATCAACACCTCAATTCACGGATACGATGAACGCGTGATTCGCGAATCCATCACCAGAGAACTGAATCGTGGAGGCCAAGTATTTTTCCTGCACAATCGCGTGAAAAGCATTGAACTCGTACGAAAAAAACTTCGCAGCCTCATGCCAGATGCTTCTATTGTCGTTGGGCACGGTCAAATGGAAAAAGACGAATTAGAGGTCGTAATGCGTAACTTCGTTCAAGGAAAAGCGGATATTTTGTTAGCCACTACGATCATCGAGAGTGGAATAGATATCCCAAATGCCAATACCATCATCATCGATCGTGCAGATCGTTTTGGCTTGGCAGACCTGTATCAGCTGCGTGGTCGGGTAGGTCGATCAAACGCTCAAGCATACGCAATACTTATGCTTCCTCGTGACTTAATTCAAGGAGATGCACGCAAGCGTATTAATGCCATACGGCAATACACGGCACTGGGCTCGGGATTTAAGATTGCAATGCGGGACTTGGAAATTCGTGGTGCAGGAAATCTCCTAGGCACCAAACAATCGGGCCATATCGCAGCAGTTGGTTTTGACCTATACTGCCAGCTACTTCGCCAATCAATCGATCGATTGAGTGACGGAAAATCTAGGCAACGCCTGGATGTGACTCTTCGTACAGACTTTCTTTACTTTAATGAAGCAGCACAATTTTTAGATGGTACAGCGGACGACAGCCAGGGATTAACAGGCCAAGTAAACATGCTTCCAGCCTATCTGCCAGCCAGTTATATACCAGAGGCGCGGATGCGGATTTCTGCCTACAAAGAACTTGCAGAGCTCATATCTATGAAGGAGCTTATCTCACTGCGTAACCGTTGGATTGATCGGTTTGGTAAACCACCAGCTCCCGTTCATCATCTACTAAGTGCTACCGAA
This sequence comes from Verrucomicrobiales bacterium, assembly GCA_003527555.1. Lineage (GTDB taxonomy): Bacteria > Verrucomicrobiota > Verrucomicrobiia > Verrucomicrobiales > Akkermansiaceae > Oceaniferula. The sequence goes on from DPWT01000001.1 coordinate 9,338, forward strand.
ATTAAGCTCGCTGCGGCACAAAAAGGCATCAGCAGCGTGGACAT
>DPWT01000121.1 GCA_003527555.1 Verrucomicrobiales bacterium
GGATTTTGATTCCGTATTTCCAGGTTCGAGTCCTGGTAGGGCTATTTTCCCCAAACTGCTCTTGGAGGTGTGTTTGATCAATTTTTAACAGCTGCCGCTGCCTCCGCACACTTGATCCCATCGAGCGCTGCGGAAATGATTCCGCCAGCATAGCCAGCACCCTCAGCACATGGGTAAAGACCATGAATCTCAGGATGTTGAAAATTTTCATCATTACGCGGAATACGCAACGGACTACTGGTCCGAGTTTCAAATCCTATCATACCTGCCTCCTCAGTAATATAGCCACGCATCCCCTTCCCAAATTTTTTTAATCCTGTCTGCATTCGCGAGACAATGAATTCTGGCATCAGCTCATGTAATGGCGCAGATAACAGACCGGGAAAATAGCTTGTATTTGCGAGGGAGGAGGAAGTTTTTTGGTTGAGGAAGTCGGTAACTCGTTGCGCAGGAGCTTTCTGCTCACCCCCTCCGGCTTTAGATGCCAACACCTCCAATGATTTCTGAAATGCCATCCCGCTGAGAATTCCATACTCGGCATCAAACTCAGCAGTGTCCTCAGGTTCAACACTCACAACCATACCACTGTTAGCGAACGGTGAGTCACGCCGAGAAAGCGACATCCCATTTACCACCACTTCGTCATTCTCCGTCGCTGCAGGAACAATAAATCCACCAGGACACATGCAAAACGAGTGAACCCCCCTTCCACCAATTTTTGTTGCAAGACGATAACGAGCTGCAGGAAGAATGTCAGGTCTCTTTACTCCGCGCTGATAGTGATACTGAATACTGTCAATAAGGGGCTGTGGGTGCTCAATACGCACGCCAACTGCAAAAGTCTTACGCTCCATAAGAACACCCTCACTAGCGAGTAATGAATAAATATCACGCGCACTATGACCAGTGGCCAGTATCACAGAATCACCAATGAACTCTTTGCCATCAGTGGTGGATACACCATGAATTTTTTTCCCATCTTCTGATTTCAGTAATCCATTAACCTTAGTTTTGAAATGCACCTCGCCACCAGAATCAAGGATGCTTTGGCGTATCGCTTTAACCACGTTCGGTAACAAATTCGACCCAATATGTGGGTGAGCATCCGTGAGGATCCGATGCGGCGCACCGTGCGCTACCAGCGTTTCATAAACATCCCTCACTGGTCCACGCTTCGTTGCACGGGTGTAAAGTTTCCCATCAGAAAAAGTGCCCGCACCCCCTTCACCGAAACAGTAGTTCGAATCCTCAATGACACGCCCTTCACGCAATAAGGGAGCAAGGTCAAATCTGCGAGCAGAAGCATCCTTTCCCCTCTCTAGAATGATAGGCTTATAGCCCAACTCAAGGGCACGTAATGCCGCGAACATACCCGCTGGTCCACACCCAATGATAATCATTACCGCAGCATTATTTGCCACCGAGGTGTAATTAGCTGAGATCGTCGGATCTGCTGGTAACATCATGCCCAAGCCCACCTCAATACGGAGCTGCACCATGATGTCTTTTTTTCGTGCATCAATGGAATGCTTTCGCAGACGAATGTCATGAATCTGGCTAGGATGAACCTTAAGCTTCCGCGCTGCTTTTTTGATACGCGCCTCATGATCCTCGGATTTATCCAAAGCCATGATGATGTCGATTGTTTCGATGCTGCTCATAAGCAAAAGTCAGATCGAACGTTTACAGCCATCAGCATCCACATTGACAAATGTCACCTGAGTAGAAAAAATAGGCGCGCTCTTATCTACACTGTTTTGATTCACCTCAACGGCATAGGTCACTGAGGTCTCACCTTTACTGCATCGTTGGCAATCAATTTCTAGAATCACTCCCTCATTCACCCCGTGATGAAACTCAACTTTGTTCATCCCAACCGTGACAAACTGACAGTCAGGATAATCTAAGCTAGCGGCAATCCAGCAGGCCTCATCTACCCAACTGAGCATTTTCCCACCGAAAAGATAACCAAACTGATTAAGGTCACCGGGCATAACAAGTCGATGTGTTTTCATAGTATTCTCCAGAGGTTACTTACGAGGCTTTGGTGACCTCAATACGCTTGTAGCGTCCACTTCCGGGTGGTGAACTAGTTGCTACACCTTCGACCTCAGCCAAACAGTTGTGGGCAAGGCGACGGTAATAAGCATTGAGAGGTTTGACTTTTCGCTGTTTGCCATCCGCCAATACCTGCATGGCGATTTCTCTCACGGTGGCAATCAAATCTTCCTCGTGTGATAAACGGTATCGATCGCAATCCACGCGCACACGTGGTGCGTCAGGATAATGCCTGATGAGAATCCTATTGGTAAGATATTGCAGGTCCTCAAGGCGGTCGCCGTTATTTCCTATTAGATATTTACTGTCTCCTGACAGAATGTTCAGCCCCGGGCCATCGGGGGTGTCTTCCCTCTCGATTTGAACCTCGAATCCAAGCTTACCTAACAAGCTTTCAAGGATCATTTTAGCTGCATCCACATCGTTCATAATTCGTTATTAGCTAATCAACACAGAAAGGTCAAATGCCACTTACACATAGAAAAAATAATTACACCTACTTTCTACTTGATATCTGAATAAATTACAGAAAATTTCTTGTATCTGCGTCGCTAATTTTTGTAACTGATCAATATCCATAAAACCCATGATCGAAGCTTCTAATCTAAGTAAACACTTCGGTGCTAAAACCGTTGTCAAGGATCTCTCATTTACCGTAGCGAGAGGCGAAGTCCTCGGCTTCCTGGGGCCAAACGGCGCGGGTAAGTCAACCACTATGCGTATGGTAACAGGGTTTATTGCTCCCAGCAGTGGAGATGCAAAAATCTGTGGTGTATCGGTAGTCGATCACCCTAAGCAGGCGAAAAGTCACATTGGTTATCTGCCCGAGTCAGCGCCACTCTATGACGACATGACAGTTTTTGATTTTCTCAAATTCTGCGCGGAGATGCGTGGGCTCAGTGGATCTGCAGGTAAAGATGCGGTTGGAGAGGTGATTGACACATGCTTTCTCGACAATGTAGCACGCCAGTCCATAGGCACTCTATCTAAAGGATACCGCCACCGCACTTGTCTAGCTCAGTCGCTTCTCCACGATCCAGATGTTCTCATTCTCGATGAGCCGACAGATGGCCTCGATCCGAACCAGAAATATGAGGTGCGCAATTTGATTAAGCGCCTTGGTAAAGAAAAAGCGATTCTGTTCTCCACGCATATCCTCGAGGAGGTTGATGCAGCTTGCACCCGTGCTGTGATCATCGATCAAGGAAGTATTGTAGCGGATGGAACCCCTGAACAGCTTCGCGAACAATCCGGAAGCAACTCCCTGCAAGACTTATTTCGTAGCCTCACTACTAAGGAAACCGATTAACTGCTCATCATACCCATGTACACCATTTTCAAACGCGAGCTTAGAAGTTACTTTACCCAACCCACTGCTTATGCGGTGATATGCATTTTTACCTTTTTAGCACTTTTCTTTGGTATGTTTTTCGGAAACTTCCTTGAGCGTGGAGATGCCAGCCTGACTTGGTCGTTCTTTTTTTGGCATCCATGGATACTCATGTTGCTTGCTCCAGCACTCGGAATGCGCATCTGGGCAGAGGAACAGCGAACCGGCACCATCGAACTGCTTGGAACTTTTCCAACAACCATATGGTCTGCTATTATTGGAAAATTTGCCGCTGCAGCAACCGTCTGGATCATCGCTCTGGCGCTGACTTTCCCGATGATTATCGGCGTCAACACTTTAGGCGATCCAGATAATCTGACTATCTTCTCAGGTTACATTGGCAGCTTCCTCCTTTGCTCAACATTTCTCGCAATTACATGTCTGGTGTCTGCTTTTACTCGTGATCAAGTGAGCTGCCTCATTGTATCCTGCACCATCTGCATGATACTGGTCGTCATAGGTTACGAACAAGTAGCTATGCGCATCAGACAAATGTTCTCAGTTGCGGTTTCCGAATCGATACTATCAATCACCGCATTTGAGCATTTCAAGCCTGCCATTCAAGGGTCGATTCGTATTGAAGATCTGATCTATTTTCTGTCTGTTATCATCGCATGCTTAGTTTGCACCAGCGCGATCCTTAATTCAAAACGCTCGTAATCTTTAATCGAGGAATTCTACAATCATTTAATAAAAAAATGGCCAAAATTAAAATCACTCACCCGAGGCGGCGTGCCATTCTCGGCATTATAGCCGTCGTTCTGATCGTTATATTTACCAATTGGCTGATGCGATCAACGTCTGCAGGTAGCTATGCGATTGATCTCACCGAAGACAAACGCTACACCTTGACCAAGGGAACTGAATCTATCCTTAAAGAGCTCAGCAGCCCAGTAATTATTCGTTATTACGCCACACGCGACAGTAAAACAATGCCACAGCAAGTACGCAATTATATGCGTATTGTTGACGACATGTTAGAAAGATACGAGAAGATATCAGATGGCATGATCAGGGTTGAACATCTTGACCCAAAACCTGATACCGATGCCGAGGATTCAGCAAGCCTAGATGGGATCAATGGCCAGCGCATCAATGATGAAAATCTCTTTTTCGGGTTATCTTTATCCTGCCTTAATCAGCAAAGCTCGATACCAACATTAGACCCTGCCGGCGAAACCATGCTGGAGTATGATCTCTCAAGTGCCATTGCGAACGTTAGCACCTTTGACAAACCCAAGCTAGGCCTGATGACAACGCTGCCGATGACGGGAGCTCCCGCTCAACAACCTGGCCAACGACCCGCACCACCATGGATTATCTATCGATTGCTAGATCAGCTTTATGACCTGCAATATGTAAGCGCATCACCAGACAAGCTAGACCCCATAAAAATGCCTGTTCTGCTGATGATCCACCCTGCAGATTTAAGCACACAAACGGAGTTTGTTATTGATCAGTATGTGATGAACGGAGGTATCGTTATTGCTTGCCTAGATCCGTTTGCACTCACAGCACCTGGCGGTAATCCGATGATGCGGGGTATGGGAGGTGTCTCAAAATCCTCAACTTTACCCACGCTACTGGGTGCTTGGGGAGTTGGATTTGACTCCACATCCGTGGTGGCCGATGGCAAATACGCTACTGACGTAGGCGGCAATCAGCGACTCAACAGCCACCTGACACTTAACAAAGACGCTCTTACCTCAGGAGACGAGATTATCACCAAGGGGTTTGAGCACCTCTACTTTGCATTACCCGGTGCATTCACAATCAAGAGCGGCGGCGGCATATCGAAAGAAACGCTCATACGCACATCCAAGCAAGTGGTAATGACAGCAGGCACATCGGCATTGAGGCCAGACCCTGGCTTGTTTGCCCGCAAAAATCCCACAGGAAAGCACTACGCTCTCGTAATGCGCCTCAAAGGTAAGTTTAATTCAGCGTTTCCTGAAGGTGACCCGTCTAAGGAAAAAGAGACAACGGATCAACCCAAGTTAAGTGATAAAAATAATCAATCCAAACCTCTCAAACAAGGTATCAAAGACAGTGTAGTTTACCTCATTGCCGACGCCGATTTTTTGTATGACAACGCTTGTTTCCGTCAGCTGGGTCAGGGATATGCACCCATCAATAACAATTCAGCATTACTCCAAAACATCATCGACCAATCCATCGGTTCGCGACACCTCATAGGGTCTCGCAGCCGCGCCGCAACCAGCCGCCCCTTTACTGTCATCCAAGAAATGGAGACAAATCACCAAATAGACATTCGCGAGGAGGTTAAAACGGCAGAGGAAAAAATACAAACCATCGTGAGTGAACTACAAAACCTCCAAACGCAAAAGAATCAGGGCAATGCTCTTGTTTTGTCTCGTGAGCAAGAACAGAAGATAAGCGAACTGCAATCACAACTCGTCAATCTACGGCGCGATATGCGCGATAAACAAAAAGGCCTTCAATCAAGAAAAGACCAGCTCTACTCAAAAATCACATGGCTAACTGTAGCTGTCATTCCTCTCGTCATTGCCCTGACTGGCTTTGCTGTATGGATTTACCGCCGTCGCACCACTCGTGCAGTCTGATCATACAAAACTCACACATCACCATTCTTCAAAGTTCTCATGAAATCTCGTACCGTCATCGCTCTATGGATAGCTGCCCTCACACTGGGTGTTGTCGCCTGCATCGTTCAATTTGGAGGCAACGAGGATATTGTAGCCAAGACAAATCTAGTTCCGGGAGACAAAATTCTCCCCAAATTCCCAATCCGTGAAATCACCAAAGTCACCATAAAAAAAGAAGACCAGTCGACCGTGCTCGTACGTATCGACAAAGATACATGGGGCGTCGCTGAGCGCGCGAACTACCCAGTCGATTACAGCAAATTGCGTAATTTGCTGGGTGCGCTTTCAGAGCTTGAAGTCGCGCAGGGTTATCCAGCTGGCCCCGAACACATGGGTAACTTCGGGCTCGCATCATCTGGTGATAAAGATTCCGAACAAGGGCTTCAGGTGTTGGCTGAAAAATCCAATGATTCAAACATAGCCCATATTATATTGGGGAAATTCTCTGGCACCAATCAATCAGCGGGTCGCTTTGTGCGAACCACAACTGATGATTCCGGTGTGTATGCCGTAAGCGAAACCTTCCCTGGTATTTCCGCTGACCCTCAGACATGGTTAGGTAGAAACTTTTTGAAAATAGAAAAAATTAAAACCATCGCAGTTTCTGCACCCAGTGACTCTAACTTCAAATCTTGGAAACTTATCCGCCACCCGAATACAGACGGAACCGTCAACGAGAATGGTAAACTTAAACTTGACGGCATGGAGGATGATGAAGTCATGC
>DPWT01000058.1 GCA_003527555.1 Verrucomicrobiales bacterium
CAATGTCACCACCATAGCTTCATGTGCAATAAAAATTGTCTGGCTCCGTAAACATAAGCGCAACAAATACTAACGAAATGATATCTTATTGCCCGATAGTCAGGTGCGCAGAGGTAACGGTGGTATGCGGAGGAAGCTTGATCTGAATCCTATTTTCACGCTTAAGCTGGGCTATTGGAATGTCCGTTTGAATTGTCGCAAAAAACTCTTTATACTTAGCTGCATATTCAGTTTCTATCGTTATTTTGTTTCCATTGAATACGAGAGGAATGGTTGGTGGCAGTCCACCAGAACGATACAACCCAATGTTCAGGGTAGCGAGGGCTGGTGGTAACTTTTTATCGCTTATGCTGATACTCATCAATGCCTCGGAGTCAAACTTCTCTACCACAGCGCTGGCATAATGCTTGGTCAATACCAACGGTTGCTGTGGAACTGGCTCATCGGTTAATTGTATCATTACAACTGTGGTTTCCTCCGCTTCGATTGAGATTCGGTCAAGAACAACAGACGCTTGATCTATATAATGTATTTTACCGTCTAATTTATAGAGCCGGCGCTGTGCTGCACTGTCGATATCAGAATTCTTGAGAACGTTTCCCAGACTTATGCAGAGACGCCTAGATGACATGTTAGACATCGCCAAGTAAACCATCTTGCCATTACGAACCGCAACAATTTTGAGGTATCGATGAGGTGATGGAAGATACAGATAACTACCTCGAAAATCACGCCAAAGATTGAAAAAATGCTGGCAAGGGGTTAGCCGGTAATCACCAATATTGTTGGAGTAACGTTTTTTGTGACGAGGTATGAATATCGTTTGCTCTGACATGGGATCCCAAGGTGAAGCAAGGAAAACGAATGGCACCGCAAGGTCAATCTGATCGGGGCGCTGCATGAATCTTGTCAAGTAGGCTGAGTAAGTTCGAAGGCGCTCCCAATAATCGGTCTCTGTCATGCCATTGTTCAGTGTTCCATATTCGGAAATAATCATTGGCTTGATATTACCCGATGCGACACCATGCGCCTCAAACATATCGAGCAGTGCCTCAAGTCGACCCAGTAAATAATCATCGTATTCATACGTTAGTCTCCTCTCTGCTCCAATAGAGTTCCCTTTCTCATAAAAATGATGCGAATAAAAATCGAGATCATCCTTGGTTAGCTCCATAAAGCGCACTTGGTTCTTCCAGCTCCCAAAACTATTAGTTTGCAGCTGCATCCAAGCCGACGCTGGGCCGCCAACTTTGACCCCCGGCGTGGATTGGTGCACTCTTCTGGCAACCGAGTTATGAAACTCAGCAAGATGTTTCCAAGAATCAACATTCTTACCTTCATGCCGTGTGAAATGGTAATACCATTCGGGCTTGATCGTTGATTCATTTTTGACTTCCCACCATGTTGCGGTTCGCCCTGAATGCTCGATTTGTTTCCTAAAATAGGTGGCCGCAAGTTGAGCTGCCTGCTCAAAATATTCTAGACGTGGTGTTCCTTTCCCTTGATCGTGAGACTGAAAACTTGGCCAATCATCGAGGCACATTGCAAACTTGTAGTGCATCGGGTAGATCGATTGCAGATTTTGAAAATCATCAGGCTTGAGCTTCTTTTCAAAATCAGGGTGTGGATGCCCCGGGTTGTTAGGGTCTTCATCTAGGATAGCCCTCTTGGGATTGCCATGACCGTGCTCAAGAGAAGCAGCGATTTTGAAAATCTGGCGACCTGGATAAAAATTGCGTTCTACCGCCCATTTTTCTAAAGATACAGGAAGGGATGAGGGTTTGCCGTAGTAGCGAAACCACTTGAATCGATCTAGCTGTTTATGTCCATTAATGGACAAGCTCTTTGATGGATCAAAATTAAGTTGCACAGGCACGACTGCTTTGTCGTGACCCAAGTTAATAAACGGCAACTGATCGAATTCCTCCCTGATACCTTTGGTTGATGCCACAAGATGGATCTCATCAATGACAACTTTTCCCTTACACTTAAACTGCAGACGCGTGCTAGTTTCAACGGCGGCTGTAATGTCTGGGATTTTAAATCGATAAAGTATGGGGGTTTTGATGCTAGCCTCAAGATTAATACTGGAAGTGGTGCCAGGAATGCAGAGTGCAGATAGATGTTCCAGATTCCTGCCGCGCACCTCTATAGCACGAAAAAGATGGATGATCTTCATTGTTCCCTCTGATAGAGCTATATCAAACTCACCATTACTTTTGAGTTTTGGCTTGGCGATTAAAACACTCGCAAGAACACGCTTGCCTGAGGAAATGCCATGACTCCTTAATTTCACAGCATGTCTATTAATGTAGTCGTTGAAGAGGTAATCATGCACAACCATCTCGCGCTCACCATCCTGATAAAGTTGTTTCATCTGAGCCGTCGTAAATTCTGGAACAGCGAGGGTTAGCAACATGAGAATCTTAATCATTTCATGAGTGGTGATGTCTCAGACAGCCTGTTTGTGAAAAAAATATACCACAATACATCTTTTTGTCCGAAAATATGCAATTAACATAGGTCTCAGACATTACCACTATAGAGAGGTTAGTTCACCGACCCTGCCGCAATCAATTCAACCAAATAAAATCATTAACCATGTCTAATCGCGGAGAACTTTATTCCACGCTGCTAATAAAGAACCGACATCGGATTTACGGTTTTATATATTCAATGGTGCATGACCATCATGCATCCGAAGATCTGTTCCAAGATGTTTCAACCATTCTCTGG
>DPWT01000224.1 GCA_003527555.1 Verrucomicrobiales bacterium
TTTTCTGACAAGAAATACGGCGGTGAAAGGAAAGCATTGAAAGCTGCCACAACCGCGCTTGATGAGCTGAGAGACCTTCTTGACAAGTCACGCAAGGTAAACGGCAAGCTCAGCAAAACAACAATTACTAAAGCTCAAAAGCTACTCAAAGCTGCTTAGTCTACCAATATAACATAAATTAAAATTCGAGCAGGCGGGATATTCTCCCGCCTGCTTTTTTCTGTCGCTTTTTCAGACTGCTTCACTAGCTTCAATTCAACTCATGGATATTCAATTTTACAACCGCTACACCCAGAAAATGGAGACTGAACAGGTCTACGGAGAGGCCTTTCTCAAGTGGACTTACGCCAATCCATTTGGCAAACTCGCACTTCATGGATTTGTTAAACGGCCAGCATTTTCCCAATGGTATGGTTGGCGCATGAACCAACCAAAAAGCCAAAAAAAAGTGAATCCTTTTATCCGCAATTACAAAATGAACACGGATGAGTTCGCCGATCATCCTGAGAGCTACGCGACGTTCAACGAATTTTTCTATCGCAGACTCAAGCGCAGTGCGCGCCCTATTGCAACCGATCACGCTGTCTTCCCTGCCGATGGCAGACATCTTGGATTCCAGAACATAACGAATGCTAATGGTGTTTTTGTGAAGGGACAAAAATTTGATCTCGACGCTCTCATCGCTGACTCCGAAATTAGCCAACGATATCGCAACGGCAGTCTTGTCCTCTCGAGGTTGTGTCCAGTCGATTATCATCGTTTCCACTTTCCCGTCAGCGGCCAGGCGAGTAAAACACGTCTGGTCAACGGCCCACTATTTCCAGTCTCTCCCATCGCCTTAGCTCGAAATATTTCCTATCTATGGCAAAACAAGCGCACTCTCACCGAGATCAAAACCAAAGACTTAGGTAACGTTCTAATGATGGAAATTGGTGCTACATGTGTTGGCTCGATATCACAAACATATGTACCTAACGATATGGTCGATAAAGGACATGAAAAAGGTTACTTCGCATTCGGGGGCTCATCAACCATCACCTTGTTTGAACCCGGGGCCGTAAAGCTAGCAGACGACTTATTAAAAAACTCTGAGAAACAGATCGAAACCTACGCACTCATGGGTGACTCCATGGGCAACTAATTAGCTATGATCTCAAAACCAATGGTTTATAACCCACTAAACTTAAGAGTTGAAGTGCTGCCAACCATCTTCCTCAAATCGATCTCCACCACCTGGATCACATAGCTCACCAATTTTTGTCAGTGGAGTTGCAGAAAAAATCTTAGGCCACGCTTTAACAACCACATCAGCGATCTGGGAATCTACAGCAAACAAAAGCTCGTAATCCTCACCATCACTAAGCGCTTGATGAAGATCGCATCCATCGTTCACAGGGATCATATCGGGATCAATACGATAACCGCACTGACTCGCCTCAGCAAGTCGCGGCAAATCACAAGCCACTCCATCTGATAAATCCATCATCGCACCAATCTTAAAATTTTCGGTCAACCATCGCGCCTCAGCAACCCGTGGTGTGAAATCGAGATGCTTCCCTTGTATAGACCCACCCAACGTGCCGGTCACAAATATAACATCCCCAGATTTCCCTCCTGAACGAGAAACGAGCCTTCTTTTTTCTACACTGCCTGTTCCGGCGATTGAAATAACCGCAGCTGAACCAATAGGCACCGAACTGGTCTCGCCTCCGCAAATATCTGCATCAAAAAACGAAGCACACTTCTGCATTCCATCATAAAGGTTTTCAACGTAACCAATAGACGTATCCGGAGGCATAGCTATTGTGACCAGTAAATGATCAGCAATTCCACCCATCGCAGAAAAATCACTAATAACCCTTGCTACAGCCTTCCATCCTACCCGAAATGGATCAGAGGAATCACTCTCATAGTGAATTCCCTGAACCAAACAATCAGTCTTTAAAAGCATATAGGTGTCTGCTTTTCCAATATCCACGACGGCACAATCATCACCAGGCCCAACAACCACAGAATCCTTCTGATTCAGCACCTTGAGCACTCTGGCTACCACCGCATCTTCACCCATATCTCCCAATGTTTGCATCGAGAAAGATTTGACGTTATATTTAACAAAAACCCAAACACATTTTTAGTGAACAATTGCTGTCATCTTGCCTTTTTTATTCCATAATACATGTGTGTTCCGCACACTTCTATATGTATCACTGTTGATTATACTTCCTCTTGAGGGGGCTAATGATCGCCCTCACATAGGCCGCAAAGTGGTTGCAGAACTTAATAAACTCGCCGATTATAGTGAGGCGACAAAATCCATGTCAGACCGCTTACCTGGAGTAGCGATTGTTTATTTCCGCTCACTCCTGCGCACACCGGGGCTCAGTGATGATGCTCGGGCTGCTACCAACCACATGCTAGCCGAAGCCATCATACGTTTCAGCATCGAATTAGGAGGAGATCAAAAACTTGCGGCTGAGGCCCTAGAAATACTAGCCAGCAATGGACAAGCAATATTCCCATCCACCCCTCTGTGGCGTGCAGAGGCGCTAGTCAGTCTTGGACAATATTCGGAGGCTGAGAAAGTTCTCCGGTCCATTCCCAAAAATCATCCTCTATCATCAGAATCTCAAATCGCGCGGGCTCGAATTCTCATTGCGCTAAATAAACGTGACCAAGCGTTAGTTACCCTGAACGCTCTCTCAAAGAAAAATAACTCAACAACTTCGAATACCGCGGCATTACTCGCTGCTGAGATACATATCAACACCGGTAAAAACGACTTAGCTCTTGAAGCGCTCAATAGTGTTGGAATCGACAACCCAACAAGCAAAAAGCTAAAAGAATACTTAGCAGCACGATTAGCACTAGATGACAACAAAGCCACAGAGGCCGTAAACCGTTTCCAATCACTAATCACAGCCCCAGATGAACACCATAGCAAACGCATCTACCATGCCTGTTTTCTTGGCCTCTCAGATGCCCAAGCCGCAAACAAAGATACCGATAGCGCAATCCTGACTTTGCAGCAATTCATTGACGATTATCAAGATTCCTACGCACTACAAGCTGCATTCGAGAGACTCATATCACACCTGCCTATTGCTATCTCCACCGACGACCCAAGTATGCAAAAACTACGCCTGTGGGCAGGCGAAAAACCCCTCACTTCGGAGTCCGCCATCTTAGGATCTGGTGATGGTGTCACAAGCATACAACTCAGCGAGGCCACACCAATGGCAAATCATGAACTCACTGCACTCGCGCTATTTTATAGAGCTAAACTGCTAACACGCACCCAATCAGAACAAAATCTACTTGAAGCAACCGCAATCCTGACACGACTTAGAAATATTTACTCGCAAAGCAGCCAACCACTTAGTGAGCTATACTTGAAACTTTTCTCAGCATCGCTTTTAGAAACCGCATATATTCAGCTGCAACAAAAAGAACTTGATCTAGCCACTCACTCACTGACCGTAATGGAAGAAATTACATCTTCTCCGCAGTTAAAAAACCAATCAAGCATCCTACGTGGGGAAATCCTTGCTGGCAAAAACGACTACGAAGGCGCCATGCGAGCTTTCAAGGGTGCCCTCTTCTCAACCTCAGAAATCATCGCTAAAACAGCCAGCAATAATGCAGGTATTATGGCACTTAAAGCAAGTAACCTTCTGGCCTTTCAGAAAATTATCAACTCAACGCAGGACAGCAAAATCAAAACTTCACTTGTACTTGAACGAGCGCTGTGGATGTGTGCCGAATCCAATATTCAAGGACGTAATGATTTGGATGCCTTTATCATGGCTAATTCTGGCTACAGTAGAGAAAACGAAGCTCGTTTAGCACTTGCCGCCGCCTGCGTTAACATATCACCACCTGACATCCAACTCGCAAAAGCACAGCTCGAAATCATTAGCCCCAAGATGAAAACGGCAGCTGAACAGGCGAAAATTACCCGTATCCGAATTCGTGCTGAATCACTTCTGCAGGAGTGGCAGTCAGCGGCTCAGGCAGCTGAGAGCTTCCTCCTTAAATTCAAAGATTCAAAAGACGCTGCCAGTATTGAGTTCAAATGCGCTGAGTCATATTATCATAACGAAGATTACAACAAAGCCCGTCGCATTTTTCAGGGGTTTGAAAAAAAATACCCCAACAATGCTCTAAATCCATACGCTCAATTTTATGAAGCGATGTCAGCGAGACTCGGAGGAACGGCGCAATCCCGTGAGGAATGCATCGCCATGTTTAAAAAGATTATTGATAGTAACCATAAGCTCGCCGCTGAAGCTCGCGTTCAGCAAAGCCGCCTACTTATCGACTTGCAGCGATACGCCGAGGCAGAGGCCACTCTAAATCCAATGTTGGAAAGCAATAATATCAGCCTACAGCAAAAATTGGGTGCTGGCGTATTAATGGCAGACTGTCTTCAGCGTCAAAGCCTTGGTGAAATAAATAAAACAAATCAAGCAGTTACCATTTACAACGACTTACTAAAATCTGAGAATCTCAGCCTAGCATGGATACATCGCTTGCATTACCTTCGTGGCCAAGCTTATGAGAGTATGCAAAACAATGCCGATGCCTTCAAATCATATTACAATGTCATAATCGATGACCATAGGTCCTATAATCTTAATACAAAAAAAGAAGAATGGTTCTGGTTTTATCGATGCGGCTTTAAAGCACTTGCCATGCTTGAAGCCAGTGGCAATTGGGAAGCTTCCGTGAAAGTTGCTAAACGCGTCGCCTCCTTCAACGGACCCAGAAAACAAGAGGCCGATAGACGTGCCAAAGACCTGGCAAGAAAGCACATGATCTGGTCCGACAATGAGTCTCGGCAACAACCCTAATAATATTATGCGCACTGCCGTCTATGCTGGTTCATTTGACCCCCTCACCAACGGGCACCTTTGGATGATTGATCGTGGTTTGGAACTTTTTGATCGGCTCCACGTAGCTATCGGAAGCAATCCATCAAAGTCTTACACGTTCTCCGTCGCAGACAGACTGAAGTTACTGCGCAATAGTATTCCATCCTGTGAGCGACTGACCATTGATGAGTTCGATAACCGCTATCTGGTAAACTACGCCAAAGATGTTAAAGCTGATTACATTCTGCGTGGCATACGCTCACCAAATGATTACGAATACGAACGAGTAATGCGGCATATCAACTCAGACATGGCGCCAAGCATCACCACCACTTTCCTCATGCCTCCAAGAGATATTGCTGAACTTTCATCCAGTATGGTTAAAAGCTTGATCGGCCCCAAGGGCTGGGAGAAATCAGTAATACGTTACGTTCCTGCACCCGTATTCAAGGCATTAGAGGAAATGGATCACAGTTAACTGATGCACCAAAAAAAAATACAATCAGATAGCGCGAGGATAGCTTGCGATAAGACGCCTCGAGTGCTACTGTTCCCAAGGCATTTTTCGCCAAGTGCATCATGATAGATTGGGATTCTATGCAAGCATACCTGTTTAGACTTGTCGATGACCGACAGGACTACTGGCAGTGGGGCTCTATCGCCATTTGCCTAGCAGGTGCCGCTGCGATAATCATATTATTAAGACGCAACATATTTGCACCGGGATCAAAACAACAAAAAGTTTTCACCCGCTTCTTTGACCCTGAAAAAAGAATATCAGGAATTCCAGTAATTTTTTGTTTCCTGCTTTGGATCACTTGGGCAGTCAGAAGTAACTGGTCCGCAAAACTTGTAGAAAAAGGTGAATCCTATTTGCCGGGTAATTACATCTACACGGCCACCTTGTTGGTCTCAGCATTTGTTCTATATCAATTCGCAACGGCAGTAGCAAAGGGTAGCTCCGCCCCTAAGTTCCTTGGTGGCGGTATGCTGCTAGTCTTTGCTCTTCACCTTTTCGGATGGCTTTCCCCACTGAGTATCGCACTTCGAAGTATCAGCTTACCACTGGGTAGTATCGACATCAATTTGTGGGCGATTCTTTCTGCTATCGTTGCTCTGCTGATACTACTCTGGCTAGTCGCCCTCACTACGAAGTTTCTGGACTCTTTTGTGAGGACACGCGATGACATCCCTCCCTCGATCAAAGTTCTCATTGGCAAAGCATCTCGATTTACACTCTACATCATCGCCATTGTGGGCGCTTTAAAAATCGGAGGAGTACCACTTGGTGGTTTAGCTATTTTCTCAGGTGCTTTGGGACTAGGCCTTGGATTCGGATTACAGAAAGTAATCTCTAATCTAGTTTCCGGAGTCATCATCTTGCTAGATAAATCAATCAAACCTGGCGACGTGATTGAAATAGAAGGGACATTCGGCTGGATCAATACATTACGCACGCGATACATATCAGTAATCACACGCGACCGAAAAGAAATCCTCATTCCAAACGAGGATTTCGTGACTAACAAAG
This sequence comes from Verrucomicrobiales bacterium, assembly GCA_003527555.1. GTDB lineage: Bacteria > Verrucomicrobiota > Verrucomicrobiia > Verrucomicrobiales > Akkermansiaceae > Oceaniferula. Next base: position 6,403 of record DPWT01000224.1, read on the forward strand.
TGATTAACTGGTCTTTCACCGACCGAATTGTCAGAATTAAGGCAGATGTAGGAGTTTCCTACTCAACAGATGTCCCTGAGGCAATTCGCATCTGTAAAGATGCCGTGAATTCTATACCAAGAATCTTAAAAACACCTGAACCAAGTTGCCTCATGATTGGATTTGGTGATTCATCTATTGACCTTCAAATACGATTTTGGATCGATGATGCACCAAAGGGAGTCAGCAATATCCGCTCAGAAGTTTTACTCGCTGTTTGGCAAGCATTTCGTGATAATAACATTGAAATCCCCTACCCTCAACGAGATCTCCACATCAAATCTGGAAGTGTTTTAACAGACACCAACCAATGACCACTCACAATTATGGCAACACTCACACTGAATAGTATTGACGAAGTTATCTCCGATATCGCTGCTGGAAAAATGGTAATCGTCGTCGATGATCCAAGCCGTGAAAATGAGGCAGACCTAGTTGCTGCAGCCTCTAAGGTAACTCCAGAAATGGTTGCATTTATGGCCAATCACGGACGTGGTTTAATCTGTGCTCCTATAACTGGTGAACGTGCAGAGGAATTAGAACTCCCACCAATGACACCCCGTAATGCAGAATCACAAAAAACTGCATTTACCGTTTCTGTCGATGCTGCAGAAAACATCTCCACAGGCATTTCTGCAGCAGATAGAGCAATAGCTATCAAACTGTTAGCAGATCCCAGCAAAGGCGCCAAGTCTCTGGTCCAGCCTGGCCATATCTTTCCGCTTCAAGCCGTAGCTGGCGGAGTTTTACGTAGGGCTGGACATACCGAAGCGGCGGTTGATTTGGCCAACCTAGCCGGCCTACCCAAGGCAGGTGTCATTTGTGAAATTATTAACGATGACGGAACAATGGCTCGCGCAGGATCACTGGGTGATTACCAACAAACCCACAAGTTAAAAGCATGTAGCATTGCAGACCTGATCGAATACCGCCGACACTCTGAAAAACTCATCACCCGCGGTGAAACAATTGCTATGCCCACCGACTACGGTGAGTTCCAATGCCACCTCTACTACGTAGATAACCCCACCGCCAGCAGCGGCAGCCATCACCTTGCACTCACTCGGGGTGAAATATCAGGGGAAACAGATACACTTGTTCGTGTGCACTCTGAATGCCTCACAGGAGATGTTTTTCATTCGCAGCGATGCGATTGCGGTAGCCAGCTTGATTCAGCACTCAAACAAATCTCCGAACAAGATGGTGTGCTTCTCTACTTACGACAAGAAGGACGAGGTATTGGACTACCGGCGAAGATCCACGCTTACAAACTGCAAGAGCAAGGTTTCGATACCATCGAAGCCAACGAAAAACTCGGCTATCCGTCAGATTTGCGTGACTATGGTGTGGGGGCACAAATCCTCCACGACCTAGGAGTGAGAAAGATCAAACTTCTTACCAACAATCCGAAAAAAGTCATAGGTCTGGAAGGCTACAAACTGGAAATCGTTGAACAAATACCATTGAGTATTCCCGCCAACCCTCACAACGAGAAGTATCTCGATACGAAAAAGAATCGTATGGGTCACACGCTATAATCACATGAGTTCGGTGCCCACAACTTTTGCGCATTTGGTCAGCACAAGTGTTGCGTTATGCTCCTCATTCTGAATTGTATAAGCGCAGCCCAACCAAAGGCACGCACCTCTTCTGCCAAGCATTACCTCAATCGATTTTGATAAACGGGGGGATTGAACAACCGATAAAATCAGCAATCGCTCGCAGCAGCACAGCTTCGTGGTTTCCAATTTCACCATCTTTTATCACAGCATGTCCACACATTCGAAGCAGCTGTTGTTTCACAAGAGGTGTGGCGTGGTTATATTTAACCAGAGCTGGTATGATTTGCTCTAAGCCACATACCTCTTCTGGTAGTATCTGTTGGTGCCAGAGCAGCTCGACGGTAGCTGCTTTGTAAGCATCGAGCGCGTAATCCTTTCCGCTGAGCAGAGCAAGCGATGAGATCAAAACATTGGCTTCGCATTCTAACGATAACAATTTGTGAAACTTAATTCTAGGTTGTATCTGCCTACGAAA
>DPWT01000245.1 GCA_003527555.1 Verrucomicrobiales bacterium
TTCCGTAGCTTGGCAATGAGCACCGTGGTGCAGCGAGGTCGGGTTGAGTTTGTAGTTCCGCTTCTCAGATCAAAAGATCCACGACTGCGTCAGGCTGGACTATTAACTCTCACAGGAATGTTTAAAGGTCGGGCATTTCCAGATGATAAAATCACGCCTGAAATGTATGACCTCGTCGGTGCGATGGTCGACGATCCGAACGAATCATGGTGGGTCGCGCAGCATGCTATCCAGGCGTTGAAACGTGCCAAGCCGGAGCGGATTGCCAAACACCGTGATAGGCTGCTTGAGTTTCTTAAATACGATAGCGTGTGGGTGCAGACGGCTGCAGTTGTTACTCTGGCAAAAATAGCCACTGCACCAGAGCATTACAAAAAACTGTTGCCTCCAATTCTGCAAACGGCCGCCGCATTTACAGTGGATTCTGCTTCGTCGAGTGCTACGAGGGCGATTGCGGACGCTATGAAGTCTGCTAAGCCTGAGGTCAAAGAGTTTGCCCAACCACTACTCAAAGATACCTATGCGGGAATGCCGAGCGTGTTAAAAGATCCTTATACAGGCGCTATTATGGGCCGAGGGGCGAAAACCGTGCGATCCAGGATCGGATCGATCGTTCAGCAAATGCCTGGCGGGGAGCAATTCGTGCGTATGATTCCTAAAACTACCTTAAAATCTTTTATTACTGGTAATGATTTAGACATGTATCGTTACAGCGGTAAGTTCACTCCTAACAAAAAAATGATAGGCACATGGGCGTGGGCGGTTTGGCCTGCACCCAAAAACCAGAAAGAGGTGGATTCTTGCATCAATAATTGGCTCAAACACAGACGTGGAAAAGACGCTACAAAGGTGGAAAAATCCAAAGACACCTTATTGCTTAGTGCCGGAGGAAAAGTAAGTAAATCCGGCTACTACCGCGGATACTTCTGGTCGGGTGATAGATTGATCGGAGTCGATGATGACGAGGCTCTCAAGTTGGTGGTGAAGACGATTGATGGCTACGATTTTCTGATTGTCGAAAGAGGTGGATTCAATGCCAAACCTAATACAGATGAGACGAAAGAAATACCCAAAGATTGGCACTGCGGTTATCATATCTATATAAGGCAGAAATGAGGACGTGGAAGATCGCTTTATCGTTATCGGTGCTCTTGTTGGCTCTCGTGCTTTCACCAGACTATCTTGCTTCATATGCTAAGAACCAAAAAGCCACTAGAGTGCTCTAGTGGCTTCTGTGTATTGAATAGGTTGTTAGGATTAGTCGCGTAGTTCCTGTTTGAGGTCACGATTAAGTTCAGCCACTTCTTTCATGAGACGTTCACGCTCGTTACTGGAAAGATTACCCGCTTTGAGGCGATCCTCTGTGGACTCTAGTCTACTGACCTTACGGCGAAGGCTTGATGCCTCCAGAGTACTAAGTCGTTTAGAGCGGATGCCAAACTCAATAAGTTCTTCAAAGCGGTGTTGGGCATGATTGACGATAGGTGTGCGCTTATCTCCTTTTTCAGGGGTCATGATGGCAGCGTTGATGTCATCGTTCAGGGTGTCGAGCTCTGCGCGGATTGATTTTTTTTCAGTCTCGTCCAGGCCATCTTTATTGTTATCTTTTGCAGTATTTACGATGGATGTATGACGTGTTTTAAAACTTTTTCCGTCGGCTTCTTCGATCGCACCGATAGTAAGAAATCTAACAATTCTTTTGTAAGTATGGTTTGTATACTCGCGTAGATTGGATGATCGATGATCTCGCGCTTCTGGATCTTTTTTCCATTTATGTGTATCAATTCGATCAAGTATGGCTTCCTCTCTAATGGCGGCATTGCTGGCTTTGCGTTCCACGATGTTAGCTTTGCGGTGCTTTAAGAATTTTTTTTTCGGGACGGCGTAAGTTAGAGAGCTAATTGAGCAGAGGGTCACGATGGTGATGATGGATGATGTTTTCATTTTCATATATCTAATAGTAAGTTGATATATGAAACTCACGACACGGATGAAGGTTGTGAAATTAAATAATATTTTTCAACGTCGTGTAGAATCAACTATTTCAATGAGATATTATTGTTAGCCCCTAACAGGTAGAGTGTTATTCGCTCATGACCATACAATGCTACCATGCCTTGCCTGCGAGATATTTCCAGTCACCTTTGTAGCGCTTGAATCGGGCTCGCTCGTGGAGCTCCTTAGCTTCACCATCGATGTAACAACGTGCTGTAAATTCAACTTTTCCATTCTTGTCGTTCTTACCCCCCTTCACCACCTGATCAACGGTCAAGAAATACCAATTAATGTCGTGGATTGTCTTATTGAGCTCTTTTTTTAATCCGGGCTCACGCGTGTCTGGGTGGGTTGTTTCTACCAAGTAATCGGTCAGTCGAAAAAAATATGCTGCATAGCGTGACCGCATTAGCTCTTCAGCAGTTTTTGCTTTTGCTTTATGGCGATGTAGAGGCATGCAGCATATGTAGTAACTGTCCATGCTCTTACACGGGCACAGCGATTCTGCACGGGTCCTTTCTGGTGATTCGTGTTCTTGATCAATATCAGGTGTGTCCATTATGTTAGTTATCGCTTGGTTTTACCATATCGACTATGGCTGTTTTTACTGAGCCAGATGGTATTGTATTGAGTAAAAATGAAAGATGGAAATAAGCATCTTGTAGCTTTTTTTTGAGCAGCTTGGATTGTTCTTGGATGCTTGGAGTGTCGTTGCCAAATTTATTTACTCCAGCATCGATCTTAGAATTTATTGTCTTGAGGTAATTTGCTGTAAACTTCACATCGATGGGTTTTGGTTTAGCGCTTAGCTGAATTGCATGTTGCGCAAGAAAACTTTCGATCCATGCATCATTCCGTATGCTCATGTGGCTCCACATAGTTCCTCCACCACTTTCTATGGCACGTGCCTGAAGTTTAAGATCCTCCCACTCGTTGAGCATCATGCGCCACTCTTCTAGGCGCAGTACTGCTTGAACAGAATTTTTTCCAAGTGTGTAATTAGTTTGCGACCGTTTTGCCGCTGCCCAAATTTTAGCAGCTCGATTTTCGCCCGCTTCGCCGGCATACCCCATCTCTTTAACCAGCTGCGCAGGAGTATATTGTAGAACATCACTGAGCGTCATAGGTTTTTCACCAGCGAATGAATTGGATAAGAGCACACACAGGGTGATGATTGCCGGGTAATAAATTACATTTTTCATATTTTATCGATGCCCTTATACCTGTAATCGATCAAGAAAAAATGACGTGCTATCAAAGAACAATTTAGTTTATTCTCAGCGCGACATGAGAACACTTGCTATTGGGGATATACACGGTTGCCTTGAGCCACTCAAAAACCTCTGGAAAACAATCGATCCCAAACCTGAGGATCGTATCATTTTTATGGGGGATTACGTCGATCGCGGACCTGAGTGCAAGGGGGTTATTGATTATCTTATTGAGCTACAGCAGCAAGACCTGAATATCACGTTTCTCTCGGGTAACCATGAGGAAAAATTTTTTCTATCGGAAATGGATCTTACTGATCGTGACCATTGGCTGAGAGTGTGGGGTGGGCCAGAAACCTTGGATTCGTATGGTCCGGGAGGATTCGATGATATTCCGGCATCCCACTGGGAGTTTCTGCGTAAATGCCGGCCTTATCTAGAGACGGATAGCCACATTTTTGTCCATGCTAACCTTGAGCACGATGTTCCTATCGACCAGCAACTTCCGTTCACCATCATCCATAAAAAATTTGGCGAACCCAAAGCGCATATGTCAGGGAAGGTAATGGTTTGTGGTCACACTGCTCAGAAGTCGCATGTGCCAGCCAACCTCGGCCATGCCATTTGTATCGATACTGACGTAGGTCGCGGGGGTTATTTAACATGTTTACACGTTGAAACCGGTGAATATTGGCAGACCAATTTTGATGGTGATCTACGGCAGGATAAGATTTAGGATTACGTGGTCATTTGCAGGGGATGTTTTTAAATTGAACCCCGGGCATTTTGTTTGAAATTTGGCATGTATGAGATCTTTAAAATGCATGGTGCAATTGTTGAATCCTCGGAGAGAAGTTTCCACAAAAAAAGCCCGAAGAGGCATAGAAGCATCCTCGGGCTAGGTTAGGAAATGTTGTTTACTTAGTTGAGTTCGGCGGCGTGGAACTCGTCCCAGTCGTCTAGGTTATTAAGGTTGATAGCGTCACGCGGGTCACCGTCGGGCAGACCAGCGGTGGCTAGTATCTCTTGGCGGGTTTCATCTGTGTGAATGTATCCGGTGATAGCCGCATTGAGCTCTTGGATTGCTTCATCGTTGACCTTGGTGCCGTTTTGGCTGACCCATTCTTCGCACTGAATGTAGGTAGGTTGGGTGGCGATAAATGCGAGAAAGGCGTCGCGGTCTAGGCCGAGCCCATCGAGGACCATTTGATCGTATCCCTGACCGCAGCCTGGGTATCCATCGGCAATCTTGCCTGCTTTTTCAAGAGAAGCTTTAAGCCATAGGCGTGGGAGGTGAAGGACGCCTAATGGACCTTTTGTTCCGGAACTAATGAGTGGTACAATTTTTGACATAGTGCGCGGAAACTAACCATAGATTGTTATTATGCAAGTCTTTGATTTCGCAAGTGTATCTGCACACAGTGTGTTACTTGATTGAACTGCATTATGGAGTCATGCTACCTCTGCTAGATGCACTAGTGTGAGAAGATTTGCGAGGTTGTCGGTCCAGCTCCCATCGAGGTGCACACCCTACTTTTTAACACGAAAGTTCTTATAAGCCATGATTCCATCAGCGATTGCGATGGCGCATTCGTTCTGATAGGTTGCCGTCTGACAACGCCTGCGCTCCGTGTGATTTGAAATATAGCCACATTCGACGAGAACTGCAGGGCAGCGGGTTTTGTTTAGTACAGCAAGATCTTTACGCTGTCTGGTATCACGGTTGCGAATCTTAAGTCGGCTCAGTAAGCGCAGGTGGATGTGGGCTGCAAGGCGTTTGCCCTGCTCGCCGTAGTAGTAGGTTTCCACACCATGGTATCGGCTGCTTTTGTGAGCGTTAAAGTGGATGCTGACAAATAGGGCATTTTGGTAGCGGTTGGCAATGGCGGCACGACCACTAAGTGAAATATAGGCATCACTGCTTCGGGTCATCGTGACGGGCATCTGACGATCCTTGAGAAGTTTAGCAACACGCTTAGCGACACTGAGTGCAAGATCCTTCTCGTAGACTTTACCTCGGTTGGCTCCTTTGTCTTTTCCTCCGTGCCCGGCATCAATGATGACACGCGAAACATCGCGTGCATGTGCTGACAAACCAAGGCTGAGCATGGTTAGGAGTGATAGCAAGTAGCGCGACACTGGATAAAGAAGATGATGAGGAGAGGACAAAATTTAATCTCTAAACTTACTGACTATGACTCTGAAGTCAATCTGGAAGCTTAGCAGTTCTTAACTATTTTTTTCTTTACCATCGAATGCGTGTTCAAGATCCCGACGCCATTGTTTAGAGAGGAGTGGTCTAATTAGACCGTAGATAAGGTATAAGGAGAAAATTGCAGTAGGCGTGTACCAACGAGTTTCCTCATTGAGCATGAGAACGATAACGAGGGCTCCGAGTAAAATTCCCCAGAGTGTGCCTCGAGTATGAAAATCGACTTTTTTAAAACTCGGGTAGCGAAGGTTGCTGATCATCAGCCATGATAATATCAACATGGTGCCGGCAAGTACCCAGTTCCAGTAGCCGAGGTCATTACCCTGGTCGTTTTTGCTGAAAAAGATGAGTAGGAAGGTAACCGAAGCGATGAATCCAGCTGCCATAGGAATGGGAATACCTCGGAAGTCGTTTGATGCTTCGTCATTTTTGGGCATGTTGGCGAGGCAATTGAATCGTGCGAGCCGCATTGCTCCACAGAGCAGGTAAATAAAGGCAATTGCCCAACCTATTTTGCTAGGGAGGTTAAAAAGAACAGCTTTGGAGACAAGGAGCGCGGGTGCCATACCAAATGAAACGACGTCTGCAATAGAATCAAATTCTTGACCGAAGGGTGATTCCTTGCCGCCCATGCGAGCAAGCCTGCCGTCCAGCAGGTCAAATAGGCAAGATGCAAAAATTAACAGAATGGCTTTTTCGTAAAATGGGTAAGCGGCAGAAAAGTCGTTAAGTTTTATACCTTCAAAAATAGTCAGTGTGGCAAAAAACCCACAGCAGAGGTTACCTGCTGTCATCAGGTTTGGCAGGAGATAAATCTTGGGTTCGGAGGTGCTCATGGAGTGGGAGTAAAAGTTTGAAAATACTGACTGAAGAATTGTCTACCTGCGGCTTCCTCGAAATTTATTCCGTGGGTCGCGTTCGTCATTGGTAGATTTATCACGATAGCGAAGAACACCGTAACGTTTAAGGTTACGTATGAATTCCTTGGCGTTGTTGCCTGTTTCTTGATCGTAGGCAAGGGTGCCTATAAGACCATTTTTATTTTGAATCGCAGCCATAGTATCTTCTGCACGGCTTGCAGCATTGCTGATGTTTTTAACTGCTGCGGGTATTTCAGCGAGGGCAGGCTTAATGCTTTTGATTTCATTCCTTGCTTCGGTAATGAGGTGACTAGCATTTTCGGCGGCGTCCTTAAGCGATGTCATTGTTTTGCGTGCCTCAATGACGGCAGGTTTTAGATCATGTGACATGCTTTTAAAGTCACGACTAGACTCTTCAAAATTTGCAATCGCCTTGGTGAAATTATCAATATTGTCCTCAGCAAGGACTTCATTGTTCACCTTGTTCATCGCAACATCTATGCTAGCACCGATTTTTTCCATCGAATTGAGAGCCTTGTCGATTTTTGAAAAGGTGACTTTGGCATCCTTGATGAGTTGGCTGGCATCGCGGGCAATATCTGCAGCATTGGACTTGATGGCATCAATTCCACCGGCGCCGATGCCAATAATCGTATCGCCGGATTGATAGTATCCCTCGGATTCATTATCTGGTGGGATAATCGCGATGAATTTGTCTCCTAAAAGGCCAATTGACCCGATTTTGAAAGTTGAATCCAAAGGTATTCTAACATCATCTTTGATGCGTATTTCCATTTTCACAACACTTGAGGTGCTGCCGGTGAGCACTAACTCTGGGTGAGTGGCGACGCGTCCTATCTTGGCACCCCTGAGCCGCACTTCGCTATTTTTTATTATACCAGCTGTTTGTGGGAATTCTATGAAGAGAGGATAGTGGCCCTTGAATCGATCACCAAAACGGCCAAATTCAACAATCAAGACGCCGAGAAGAAGCAACCCGATCAGGACAAAAAGTCCTGCGGTGCGCTGCTTGCTTTTTTCACGCGCGGCCATAACACCAGTATCTGTTGTAAAGTAGTTTAGTTCAAGCTGTAATCATCAACGTGGTATTTAATCAATTGTCCCAATCGCCGTCGCTTCCTGCGATAAAGCGTGTGATGATGGGATCATTACTGGCATGTATTTCATCGCAAGTTCCCTGCCAGTGTATCCTACCATTATACATGAAAATGATGCGGTCTGCGATACGGAAAATACTACGTAGATCGTGGGTAATGACAACATTGGTAATGCCGTGATCATACTGCAGGCATTTGATGAGTTTATCGATAGTGTCTGCTGTAACTGGATCAAGTCCGGCGTGTGGCTCATCATAGCAGATACACTCTGGGCGATCGATGATGGCTCGAGCCAGTGCCACACGCTTTTTCATGCCGCCTGATAGTTCGGATGGCATCATTTTCTCCTTACCATGAAGGCGAACAATTTTTAATGCCTCGCGGACACGACTATCTAGGTCGGCGTCATCTCTGATACCTGTCTCGATAAGGGGAAAAGCAACATTTTGTTCAACGCTCATCGAATCAAAAAGAGCACCATTCTGAAACATCATCCCAATTTTTTTTCGAATCAATGAGAGAGCGCGTTCGGAGAGGCCGGAGAGCTCA
>DPWT01000087.1 GCA_003527555.1 Verrucomicrobiales bacterium
AGGCTAAAAGCAGCGGGCTCTTGTCTTTTTTACTAGCAGGCACAACGCCAGGCACTGACAAAATACTTGAATTTCGGCTTATTCCGGGAGGCAGCGCGTTCAGGTTTCTTACTACCTGCTCGCCAGTATCAATATCTTTGAAAACGATGCGACTTGGCCTCACTGTTATAATTTTCAGATTGAATTGGCGTTGGCCACGGATGACGCGTAACGCATCACCAGCACGAAACTCGCGCGAACCAATAATGAACTTATTCTCTGAGGCTACTACCGCATTGATCTTTATTGCCTTAATCACATTACGAAATGCTCCCGGCTTAAGTTTTTCATTAGATTTTTGAGCAACTTGAACGTTGGGATTCTGAGACATGCCAAACGGCCCAATCTTTCGCTCCGCCATGGGAAGCTTACTGCGCATTTCTCTGATCCAAGCAGCTTTCGCGTCACCGATTAGCTTCCGGCTGCTGCTTTCATTAAAGGCCGAATTATCGGCGCTTATGTTAGGAGCACTGTTATCCTGTGCCATGACTGGATTCATGGCAAGCAGTAGACCAAATAAAGCACCTGGTATTAGTTGCCTGTCCATACGGTAAATGTTGTTTCGAAGTTAATAGAATCGCTGTTTGTATCAGGAGTTATCGTTAGTGAATCCAACTGCATATTAGGTAATTTTGTCTCCATTTCTAACAAGGCTAATTGCATGGCGCGGTATGTCGCAGAAAAGGACATATTCACTTGGCTGGCAGGCTGATCGATTCCTTTGCCGATCCCATCACTATAGTTTATCCAATTGTGCGACGTTTTCGTTAATTCCTTGCCGCTGAATTTCTCTTCAGCAGCTTGCCAGTGTTGAAGAAACGTGCCACGCGTCTCAGTGTTGAGCAAATAATCCCATTCTTTAGTGTACGCTTTTGTTTTCTGAACTTGTTCTTGCAGCCCCATTGTTTGCTTGATGGCCAATTGAGCCTTATCATATCCTTTCTTTTTTTTCCTGTATTCGGCGGATGTTGATGAAGACATATAGAGAGCTATAACCGCCAATAAAACCATGAATAGACATGGAATAACAATACCAAAAATAGTCACTGGTTGTTTGTAATAATTGCTCATCGCCTTTTGCTTTTTTTCATGCTAATGAGCGCCAGCTCATCTGTGGATGTGAATGTTTGGGTAATAGTCATCGTAAACACTAGACGGAATCGATCACTTGCCTTGGTTGAAGAAATAATATTGTAAGTGGGGTTCAACCTTTGTGTCATTTGCACAGTAATATCCCTCTGCCCAATGTTAGGAAGATACGCTCGTGAGCCAGTTTCATGTGCAACAGTCTCGAAGATCTCCTTAATTCCATCGCGGGTGCTGATGTTCTCGAGATACCTCAAACCTGTGTCATTAGTATAACCGTTGACAACCCAGCTTTTTTGAAGCCCATATTTCTTTGCCTTTGGAGCAAGCTTTTTATCCACACGATGTTTGACATCTTTCAGAATGACAGAGCCGTCTGCTGGGGTTAATCGAGAAATAAGTTCCATACTACTCCACGCCTTAGATCGATCCATAAGGATACTGTTCCAGTGCTCGTGTCGCTTGATTTCCTCCTTAAGCTGGAGCGCCGTTACCTCTGTATTCTGCGGTTTGTAGGTCCAAGCACGGCTGTTGGTTTTTTCCCAGCTTGTAAAGCCAGCATAACCTAACACCAACAGACATAATAAAGCAGCCACACACTTTACTTTCCTGCCACGTTTAAGGAGATTCATATCCTCTTGGGCAGGATACATATCAAGTTCATACTGATCAGGTGCGAGGAAATCTTGGAGATGCCAACCCTCCTCTCTAAAAGATGTAAAGGTAGCATTTTGCGCCACAGGGTAAAGTTCTTGATCTAGCTCCGCAGTAGCTACCATCATTTCCAAGGATATTTCCTCTGGCAGACCCATTTCTCTCAACACCGTTGCAGTAGACATCAGCCGAATGTCAGATTTCACCATACTACTCTGCAAGCTGATGTTCATGTTACTTAAATCATGCCCAACCATAGAAAGTAAAATAATCTCGGGGCTCTCTAACTCGAAAGCGGTTGCAGACGCCATGACTGCAGGCCCAATATTGACAGGATCACTACTTCCAGGCGGATGCTGCAAATAACGTAACATCATTAAATCTGCACGTTTATTGTAAAAAGATACAACGGTGAATGTTTCATAATTAAACACACCTATTGTGCCATTATCTTTTGCGGTGGTATACCAAGGCAGGCAGGCAATGGCACAGAGCGGGGCGCTTAGGGCACATGTTTTAATAGGAAGATTCCTTGAATCCCCAATTTCACGCAGTGTTAATAATACGTCATCATACTTGCGTGACACAGCCATGGCTGTTGCGAACTCCTGTCCAGCAGGTGCACCGGAATACGGAAAAAGTCTCCATGCGTGAGTTTCCGCAGAGACAGTCTTGTCGTCAAGGACCTCAGTCGGATCCTCAATCATCATGTTGCGGAGATTGTTTATTTCTCCTGGGTTTTGGTGTTCAGGCCCGAGTCCTGCGATTGAAAGCTCATCTGCTAAATAAAACACTACACCGAGCGCCTTAGCTTTACTAACACTTTCGCATTCAAGAACACGGTCTACGAAATTTTTGAGCTCATCAGCTATCTGTAGCTGACGTGGACTTAGCCCGTCAATTTTCTCAAAAGAATTTGATGATTTTATGTAAAGAAAACATTCCACGTCTCCTGCATTCTTTAAGTAACAATGAACCTGCACCTCAAGATCGAGGGCATCCTGATACCATGCAGGATTGTTCAGGCGGCTGGTTGTCTTTGCCATCTTCACTGCGCGCATGTATGTTTGTAGCGGGTTGAGTTCTGATGGATGTTTTGCTTCAATCATTTATTTATTGAACGGATTTGTATACGGGGAATGTCACATGTCATATAAACAGCAGGGATATATTAGAGCAGAGGAGCTCCGTTAGGTCTCCTTGGCTGTTGTCCGAGAAGGGTAGTATGCTGGTGGCCATGACACATGACCACCAGCGATATTGTATCAATTACACAATAGCTGGCTTACCAACCATCGGTAGAATCGGGTGCGTGATCCTCAACAGATGCTCCGAAGTCATCACATGTTGCGGCAGCAGTACCGATCGCAGGGTAGCTAGATGATGTGGAATAATCGCCACCGTCTGATGGACAAGTGGGCTCAACCTCGATGTAGAGACCCGTGCCGTAGATGGCAGAGGTATCAAGTGGGTCACCGACGTCGATACCCTTGAGGTTCTGGTTAGCACGCACAGCTTGGTGGATATTCCGAATATTTAGGATACAAGCGGCACGGTCAGCTCCCTTCTTGTATATATTCGCTCCGATGAAGAGCACGGAAATCAGGGTAAGCAGCACGAGAATCACAACCGTGATTTCGATTAGTGTCATTCCTGACTTAATTTTGGTGTTTGTATTTCTTGTTAGTTTCATTGTTTTATTGTCTTGTTGTTATGTGGGTTTTCACCGCGGATTTGAGAACATTAACACACACATTAAACATACTCGGTATCTTCTCTATGCATTCTTGTGTTCTCAAAAATTTCTTGGGAGATTTTACCCTCCTCGTATAGGCTCGTAAGCTTTGCATCCCATGCAATATTTCCGGAGCGCTTTATTGCATCCTCAAGAGCTCGAGAGCCCTTATCATAGCCTCCTATAGCACTTGATACAGAGTCTTCATTGTTCTGCAGGAACTCGTAGGTTAGTACACGCCCTTCATGACCGCTCAATAGACCCTGGGAATGGATAAATATCAAGGTTTCGCTCAATCGGTTCAATACTGCAGGATGATTTTCTCGTGGATACATTTCCAAAATACGTCCCATGGTTTTTACAGCACCAGTGGTGTGCAACGTAGAAAGCACTAGGTGCCCAGTTTGAGCTGCCTCCATACATGTTTCCATGGCCTCACGGTCACGTATTTCACCCAAGAGAATCACGTGGGGGGCTTTGCGTAATACATCTTTGAGCCCTTGACGATAGGATGCTACATCACGACCCACTTCCTGCTGAGTAACAATACTGGGGGCCATACATTTCTGCCCGGGATTGTTGGGGTCATCGATGTCAGACGAATATTGATACTCCACTGGATCCTCAATAGTGACAATGTGCTTGGGATGGTTGCGGCGTAGCCAATCAATGATAGCTGCGAGTGTTGTCGATTTACCAGAGCCTGTTGGGCCAGTCACTAAACAAAGGCCAGCGCGCCTTTGCACGGCAAGCTTAAGCATTTCAGATGTATCAGGATCGATACCCAAAACTCCTAGATCTGGAATCGAATCATTCAAGATACGACAAGTGATTCCAAGTCCGCTAGCGCTGAGGTGAACCTGAATTCGAAGTCGACCCGTGGTTTTCCCCGTTGCATCAACAAAAATCCCGTTACATGAAAAATCATCAACCATTCGCTCTTGAAACGAGCCAACAGCTTCTTCGATTTTTCTGTTCGAGCGACCCTCTGCGCTTTCATCATGGCCGAAGCCATGACTTGCAAAATTACGATTCCGTAGCAACTCCACGTAAATATCGTAGACCGCTTCGCCACCAAGAACTCCAAGGTGAGACAAACACTCCATGCCATTGTGGGTCTCAACGTAAACAGGCAATTCTGAACGAATTTGTACATCCGATACGCCCATACTGTCGCACACATGGAAAATCACACCCAGCATATCAGCACCCGTCATATCCGGCTGAAAGCCAATAGACGGCGGCACACTCTGAACTTGTGTATTTGGTTCGAGAGAAACCTCTCCATTCTGCTTGGTTGGTGAAATCATTTGGTAGTTTTTATCTTATTACTGGTCATTTTGGTGGCCATAACACGCTTCATGTATTTACCCTGAGCCTCACGCAGTTTGGTCAGGTAACGGATTCGTTCTGCCATTTCACGGTAGCGTATTTCTGAAGTGATCCGGCCTTCCTCGACTGCTAGTGCCAATATCTCCTTATGACGTTTGATACAGTGATCGAATTCAGCTAAACTTGTTTTAGCGTCCGCGATGGAATAACGCTCGTGGTGCCTTCCAATATGATAAATAACATTGTATGCTGCACTTGCTGCCGTGACATAAGATGCAGGATCAAGTTGATCGCTCTTACAGTAGACAAGGGTTTCGTGTGCTAACTTCAATGCAGCATCATCATTGGCCGCCGATCTGCCATAATTTGTAGTCACGATAAACAAATGGTAGTTCCCATAATTCGTGTAATTAGATGGGTCCAGTTTATAGGCGAGCTCAAGTTTGTCCTCGGTTACACCCTGAAGATATTTTTTGTGTGCAGTGGTTAGCTGTTTATCATCAGTGCGTCGATGTGCCGTTGCCGCCATTTTCCTAATGATCTTTGTGGCACGAACACGTAGTGGTTCTCTTTTTTTAACGTCCAAGTGCTTGCCTACATGTTCAGAAGGCTTGAGTGTCCTATTCGACTTTTCACCATGATCCTCAGTCAGCGTATAAAAATCATGATCATGATCATGATGATAGTGGTCATGATCGTGATGATGGTCTCCATCAGCTAATACCTCGGCATGCTCATGACTAGAACCTTTGTGCCAGTAGAAATCAATTGATCCCTGCATAGCCAGCGCAAGAATCTTACCATATGGGCTTCCTTTCAAGCAGGCAACATTTGGTTCGTATGAGAGTTTGTTATCTTTACTAAATCGCTGCGAATAACCAACCCACAGCACCATACCCGCAACGAGTATGAGGAGAATGATTAGGTTTTTTGCAGTCGTAGACATCATTTTGATTATGTTGCTGATTTAGCTTGGAAACAAATGGTTGATAGCATCGAAAGCACAAGCTTGATGCCTATGAAATAGGCGACGAGATGGAGGAACTCAGATGTAAGCATGGTGCCATGCTTGAACACGAGCCGTGGAGTCAGATCAGCAAGGTGATAATGTGGTGATATGACGTAAAGCCATTCGATCACTACGTTCCCCTGAACGGATGTCATCATTGCGAGATAGCCGACACCGTAGATACCATAGAGGCCGAGACTCAGCGGAAGTAAGTAGCCGACTGTAGCCCCAAATCGACTACCTACGGAAATCGCTACTAATGCCAATGGGGCTACTACCAGTAAGAAAAGCGCTGCATATTGGAGATTCGTTGCAATCCATATTTGAACCTGACCCTCTCCGCTTGGCATAGCCCCAATCAGACAGACAGCTACTGTGACCATGACCAATGGAACCAGAAATGTGAGGCATGCGCACCACAGCTGAAACATTTGACTGATGCGAGAGATGCCGGCACTCAAAAAATATGCGCCAAGTCCAGAGCGTGCCGAGTCATCCCCGAACCGCGCTGCCTGGAAAAGTATCCAAGCTAGTGATACCACCCAGAGGCAAATCCATGCCGCTTGTGCCCTTGCTGGCTCAATGAGAGACGGGTTGCGCTCATAAGATGTGAGATATGGCAGGATCATGGGTAAAACCAAGACGCACAATATTGCAATAATCCAGACCTTGCGCTGAAGAATTGTTGCTAAAGTGATACGATACGGTTGCATGTTTTTATTAATTGAGCTGAGATTTGAGGTCTCCCCAACGCTTCGGAGCATCCTCAGCATGCAGGTGAATAATTTCTCCGCCGCTGATCAAAACTGAACTATTCATCTCCATAGAATCAAAATCTGGATGGCAACTAACCAAACGAAGCACACCCTCTTGACGCTTACCCCAGAGCTCTTGAAAAATTTCTCGGGCAAATGAATCAAGGCCTGTGAAGGGCTCATCAAGCAATAAAATGTCCGGCCGCCCATCATTGGTTGAGAATTCTGCAACCAACAAAGCGACCTTACGTTTGTTACCGGTTGAGAGTTTTCCGTATGTTTTAGCCGTATCGAGCTCCAGCTGCTCAGCGAGAGTCATCGCCTCAATATAACCCTTCTTATTAAGCAGGCTCTTAAAAACCACCTTGGCTGTAAGTTCACGGTCAAACGTAAGATCTTCACTTAAAAGCTGACACCTACCATCACATGCAAAGCCACCGATGATAGGCTTGATTACTCCTGCCAATGTACGCAGCAAAGTGGTCTTTCCTCGGCCATTCCTAGCAAGCAAATAGTGGGTTCCACAACCCAGTTCAATATCGCCCACAGCAACCGCAAGGCGGGACTGGTAGCCAATACTTAAACCGTCGGTTATACCGATAGCTGGTGAGTTACACATAAACTTCATATAAAAAAAT
>DPWT01000089.1 GCA_003527555.1 Verrucomicrobiales bacterium
CAATGGGATCTGAATATATAGTGTTGCCGGTGATAGATAATCCAGTAGTGCTCTGGCCTTTAATACTTGATTTGCCGCGCAGTACAAAATGATTGCCCTGGATCTTGATATTTTGATGTACGGCCGTGTTGATTACTCCGTTTTGCGGATTGATGTTGATCACGGGCTCGGCACAGCGGTTGAATTGGTTATTACGGATTGTCATATCGCGCACGCATCCGGACTCGAACCAGCCTCTGGCATCGTCCTCCAGAAGGATGGCGCTCATGTGGGTGGCGTTGAAGGTGTTATTCTCGACCACAACCTTCCTCCGTGTGGTGATGAGAAATCCACGAGTTGGGATGCGAGAAATTGTGCACCCACGAATTTCCACTTCGGGTGTCCATGTCACATTTTCTAGAACATCTTTTTCCTTAAAATTGGCGGGGAATGGTTTTTCCAATGTGATTAGAATTTCTCTTGGATTGAGTAATCTGGCATCCTTCACCCTGTTTGTGCTGTAGGGTGCAAGCGAGTCCCATCTGACAAACTCGATGTCGTCCCCGGGGTTGAATGCGAGAAAGCCATAGGTTTGCTTATGAATAAAACTCACCTTGATCTGGTGATCGGATAGTTTCTCAGATACCCGCAGATGTGTTCCATGGATATTGATTGCATCGTCATGGGCACCCGAAAAGACACAGTTATTCACGAGTAGTTTGCCTTTGCAGCCGGACACTTGGATGCCATCTGCCCATGCGGCAGTGGTTCTACCACTCGCTGGGTCTGGTGCAATTTTTACGCCATCGAATGTCAGGTTTTCAGAAAACTGATTCACCAACCCCATGCCGTGTAAAAACTGAAAGTGGACATTTTTCCATGTGATGTTCTTGCTTCGGCGAGTGAATACGGCGGCATAATCACGAAATGGATTGCGGATCTGATAGATGTGTCCGTTTTTCATTTTGTGTTTGCCGCTGGCTCGCAGTAACATCGGTTTAAGTTCTTTAATCGTCAGCCCGTTCAGAGGATCTCTTCGGCGGCGCACCTCGTTGGTGAGCAGATTTAATTCCTGCCCGAGGCCACCTTGAAAACTCCACCCTTCGCCTTTCCAGGTGAGCTTTCCATTATCAATCGAGTATTGTGAGTCTTTGTGAACTTGCAGATCTACATATGCATCACCTATACCAACTACTTTATACTCAGAAACTGTTGGGTGTTGGTAATCAAAGTTTAACTCTGAAATCGTTATGTTCTCACAATGGTCAACGCAGACCTCAATCATTTTTCCACGACAAATAACTTTGGCCTTTTTGCCCGTCACCATGATGTGCTTGGAGTTTTTCAGAAATATTCCGATTAACTTGTCCGACTCGGGAGAGCCATTGGTGTTGGAGATATTAAATTTCTGCCGATAGAGATTTTTGGTAAAAATATCATACCTCCCCGCGGCGAAACTGACCTCTATCGGTGAGGTGCTTGTGCCGGCCCCCATAATCATGAGCGTTTGATCAAACGATCCAGGCGAAATGATTTTCACTTTGTCGCCGGGGGCCAATCGTAATTGATTGACCCGATAAAAACTGCGCCAAGCAAGGTCCTCTTTTACCCCAGATTGTTGGTCATCGCCTTTTACAGGGTCGATGTAATAAGTGGTGTTACCTGGAGACGGTTGCCGATTTTCTTTGAACGGATACAGAGTATCAGCTGCTAAAATCGAATTGGCTCCCAGCGCAACGGTAATGATTCCAATTAGAACAGCGAACGGGTTGATATGTGTGTATCTCATAGTATTACTTGGTGATGAGTGTGAGCATCACCCGCGTAATTTTCAAGGATGCAAAATCAACTATGGAAAATGTAAGATTGCTGTTCCATAGGAATAGATAGGTGCTGATTTTATGATGTGCAGCGTTCGAGGATAGTTTTTGTAAGCTTAGCGATTTTGCCAAGTAGTTCTTGGGGTAAGCCGATATCTTCTCCAGTAGCTACCAGTTGCTGCGCGATCGCGTTTTCTTGATTTGCAACTCTCCGACGGAGTTCAGCCACTCGGTATTGCTGTTGAGACGATCGAACATCGTGTTCGGGGTGTGTTCGTAGAGTGGTATGTAAATTGGCTTTTAGCCTCATGTAGCTGGGTAATTTTTCTGCCACTACCAGTAAGATTCTTTGCTCTAAAGGCTGTATCTGATCATCACTGTTTGATCTTGGGTAGGTCAGTCTCTCAATACAGGTCAGGGAGAAACCAATGAGTTCGGTGGCAGGGATTCCAGATTCTGAAACTTCAACATCTGGAATATCAGCTTTATTTGGATGAGCACTACAAGATGGATGATTCTTGGAATGAACGGGTATTGCGCGGTTCAGAAATCGAGCGTTTATGGAGTGGTGGGTATTATAACGGGAGTTCATGGTTCGTGAGGACGGGTTTTAGTCAAAGGATGGCTAAAAATAGATTAATTGGCTAATTAAGGAAACTTTAAATGAGCTTGGGTATTTTAAACCATTGGAAAATATAGAAAAAAGAACATCATTTAAGTAATATTAACTATTAAACCGAGTGAAATTACCTGCAAATAAAGGGGTTTAGACGGCCTTTAAGGCAATTTTCTTGATCATTTTGTAGAGCTTGGCTAATTTGTAACCGTGTCTGATATCAAAATGATCCATAAGTTAACCGAAAGCGTGATGCAAATGCACCAGGAAATGAGTGTTGACCAAATGCGCTTATATCAAGCATTTGTTACCAAGTCAGTGGAGGCACGCGAGGCGGAGGAGGCACTGCGCGTTGCGATGGATCAAGAAGATGGCGGAGATACGCATACATCTGAGACACTTTGTGATCTGCGCCGATTACTGGCCGACCAGAATTATCGTTTAT